>VGRF01000005.1 GCA_016875395.1 Deltaproteobacteria bacterium
ACACCGTCCGTCCGCACTCGAGTCTCGGCAATCTCACGCCGGCAGAGTTTGCCGCGCGAGGTCGATCAACAGAGCAACCAGGGGCCGTTCTCTAGAGACCGTTGGTCCGAGAAATGCCAGCAGGTCAGCCGCGCTCTCACGGCAGCCCGAGCATGGCCGCCGCCTCGGCGCACGTCGCGAGCGGGCGACCCACTTCGGCGCACAGCGCCGCGGCTTCGCGCACGTGGCCGGCGGGGACATTCCGCAAGTAAGTAAAGAAACTCCAGCTTTACTCACTTGCGGAACGTCCCCGGTCTTCCGCCTGCGTCCGCCGCCGCGTACTCACGGCAGCCCGAGCATGGCCGCCGCCTCGGCGCACGTCGCGAGCGGGCGCCCCACTTTGGCGCACAGCGCGGCGGCCTCACGTACCAGTTCCTCGTTCGTGGGCGAGCGGCCCGGCGCGTAGAACTCCTCGATCCCGACGTGCAGGTGGCCGCCGCGTTCGAGCGCGGCGCGCGCGACCGGCGTCGCCATCAGGTCGCCGCCCCACACCGAGACCGACCACGGCAGGCCCGAGCCTTCGAGCATCTCTAGGTAGGCGTCGAGCGCCTTCAGCGTCGGTGGAAGCCCGAACGTCACGCCCGGTTGCATCGCGAAGATCCCGTAGTCGCCGCCGAAGTAGAGCTTCACGAGCGTGCCGCGCGGGAGCTTCGCGCGGCGGTGATAGAAGAGCGTGGTGCGGAGCGAGCCGGGCTCGTAGATGCCGAGGCTCGGGCCGAGCCGGAGGCGCTCGCAGAACGCGAACGCGTACTTCACGTCGTCGTACGAGACGCCGTACACGACGCCCGCCGGCAGGCCGTCGGGCCCCGGGCCGCCGAGGTTGGTCGAGCCGGGATCCCAGCCCGCGAGGCGCAGCGGCACCTCGCGCTGGATCGCTTCGAGGTGCGCGAGCATCCCGGCCATGCCCTGACCGGCCGCGAGGGTCGGGTACCAGAGCGCGTCCGGCTTCGCGGCGAGAACGCCGCGCCACGCCGCGAGGTAGTCCTGCGCGGCGGCGTCTCCGCTCAGCGCATAACTGCTGTTATGCGCATGCACGATCGACGCGCCCAGCTCGAAGCAGCGCAGCGCGTCGCGCGCGATCTCGGCGTGCGTGACCGGCACGCTCGCGTTCTTCTCGCGGCTGGTGCCGCCGTTGATCGCGGCCTCGAGGATCACCGGGAGATCGCGCCGACTCGTCGTCATGCGGCCACGGTGGCACGGCGTGCGCGCCGAGACGAACGGGCGCGCCTTCTAGAACGCGTTTCAGGTTTTTGGCTTGACCCAAGCGTGCCGACCTGGACACAGTGCCGCTTCCGCCCGGCAGGATGCGCCCTGACCGCGGCACGGAGGTGCACTCGATGCGACTGCTGCAGAAGCTCGCCACAACCACTCTTGCCGCGTTCGCGGCCGGGGCGATCGCGTCCGCCCAGGACGCGGCTCCCGCGCCGGCGCCCGAAGCTCCGCCCGAGTCCGCACCGTCGCCCGCGGACGAGGGGGTCGAGGAGATCGTCGTCACGATCACGAAGCGCGCGGAATCCGTGCAGGACATCAGCGGAAACGTCGCCGCCTTCAATCAGGACACGATCGAGAGCGCGAACATCGAGAACGTCGGCGACCTGATCGGGTTGCTGCCGAACGTGACGGTCAAGAGCGAAGACACCGACATCTCGGTCCGCGGTGTTGCACGCGTCGCCTTCGATTCGCAGTCACCCGTGGCCTACCACATCAACGGCGTATACCAGTTCAACTCCCTCAGCTACGTCGGGCAGTTCTACGACCTCCAGAACGTCGCGATCGCGCTCGGGCCCTCGGGAACGCTCTACGGGCGCAACGCGAACGGCGGCGCGATCAACATCGAGTGGCGTCGCCCCGACAGCTCTTGGGGCGTGACGGGCGACGTCACCTACGCGCCTCGTTTCGACAACTACCAGTTTCGAAGTGTCGTCAACATCCCGCTTTCGGGAGAAGACAACGACCTCTTGAACGCGCGCTTCGTACTGACGCGCGAGGTAGGAGACGGCGCCGTACGCAACCCAGCGGGCACCGAGCGAGAGGGCGCCGGATCGAAGGACGACTGGTACTCGCGGCTCTATCTGACTTCCCAGCCGACGGAGAATCTGCGTCTCGATCTGCGCGGCTCGTACCTGAAGAGCGACAAGCGCTACGCCGGTGGTGTCTCGCTGCTTCCGCGCGGAACCGTGCCGCAGGGTGTTCTCCCGTTCGGCGCACTCGGCTCGTTCCCCTTCGACTGGGCGAGTGGCTTCGTTCAGTTCAAAACCGCGATCCAGAACTCGCCACTTCGCCCGATCATCGGATTCATCCGCCTGCAAAACCCCGGAATCTCGTTGAACGCCGCGACGGAGCTGTTGCTGTTGCAGGGCTTCCCTGCGTTCAACGTGCCCCCGCTCGTGCGCGACCCCCAGTTCTTCACTCCCATCTCTGCCGCCGAGTTCGCGAGGGGAGAACGGGCATCGGACTCGCGGCTCTTCGACCTGGGCTCGGGCAGGCTGGAAATCTGGAGCGTCGATGGCGGGCTCGAGTGGAACCTCGAGGGCCTGCCGCTGTTCGGTGATGTCGACCTGTTCGCGCTCGCCGGATACAGCCGCATCGAGAACGAGGGGCTATCCGACTCCGACGCCACCTCGTACGGCGCCCTCGACACCGAGAGCTCTCAGCTTCCTGAGACCAAGCGAACGTTCGAGTTGCGCTTCCAGTCCAACAACGAGTCGTGGCTCAACTGGACCCTCGGCTTCTTCTACGTGAACAACAAGGTCGATCAGGTCCGCAACACGCTCACGCCGCTGACGATCTCGGGGGCCTCGCTCACGCAGCAGGACAAGGGTTACGCGCCCTTCGCGAACGTCGTGCTCAAGCCGATCGACCCGATCGAAATCTTCCTCGGCGTGCGTTGGAATCACGACGAGTTCAGCCGCAACGAGGACCCGAATCCGACGCCGTTCGACCCGGTGGCAGCGCCCTTGCTCGGGCTGAACAACACCTTCCGCGAGACGACCCTGGACGCGAGCGTGAAGTGGTTCATCAACGAAGACCACATGGTCTACGTGAAGTGGGCACGCGGCTACAAGGCTGGCTTCACGCAGGTGCTGCCGGCGTCGAGCTTCGGCGGCAGCGTCTTCCCGGCCCGGCAGAACGTCGTTCAGCCGGAGACCAACATCGCGACGGAGATTGTGGGGCCAAGACGTCTTGGTTCGACGGTCGGTTGAACGCGAACTTCTCGGCGTTCCACTACGACTACTCGAATCTGCAAGTGCCAATGATTCAGTTCACCCAGATCCTCAACATCAACGCAGAGAAAGCGACGATCTGGGGCGCGGACGCGACGCTCGACATCAATCTGGTCGACAACTGGACGAACCGCTTCGCGATCGGCTGGTTGTCCGCTGAGATCGACAAGGCGTGCGCGAACGACCCGCTGGTGAACCTGACGCTGACGCCCCCGCCGCCGGACCCGGCGTGCGCGGCCCGACAGGCGGGCCTCGGCCCCCAGGATCGCAACTTGGTTGGTGACCAAGACCTCGCCGGCAGGACGCTCGAGGATGCGCCGGAGTGGAAGCTCTCTTTGCTCTCGACCTATCGCTGGGATCTCGGGGGCGCCGGCGTGATCACACCCACGCTCGAGTTCACGTGGACCGCCGACACGTGGCGGCGCCCATTCAACAACCCCGATGCGGACATCGTGGACGCATACACGAAGACCGACGTGCGAGTCCGCTGGTCCGAGCCGGAGCAGCGCTACTGGGTCGAGGCGTTCGGAGAGAACCTCGAGAACAAGTACGTCTACCCGCGCGGCATCGTGGTCGCGCTGACGGGCACGGCGCAGGGTTTCGGCTTGCTGCAGCCGCGCACCTACGGCGTGCGACTCGGGTTCAACTGGGGCGCGAAGTAGCGCGCTTCGCTCGCTTTCGAAGGAGCGCCCCATCGCCTCGCGGCGGTGGGGCGCTTCGCATTCGCGACGGTTGTTAGGCGCGAATCTCGCGCCACACGGGCGTCGAGCCCGTCGCGCCGTTCGCCCAGCCGCCGATCACCGCGGAGAAGAGCCCGGCGCCGCCGCCGCACTGCACGATCAAGAGGCCGTTGTTCGGGCGGAACTTCGGGAACTCGGCGTCGAGCGCCGCGCCGGTGAACGGAAGCCCTTCGGCGATGCCGCCGGCGCCGCGCGCGAGCTCGTGGCCCGACACGCGCGTCAGCTCGTTGATGCGTTCGGCGACGCGCTGCTTCGTCCAGCCCGCCTCGCGGTAGATGCGCGCGTGCTCGGGGCCGATCGCGAGGATCGCGTCGAAGCCGAGCACGAGCTTCGGGTGGTGCACCGCGCGCAGGTTCAGCGCGAAGGTGCGCGACAGCGATTCCGGATCGCGCGAGAGCTGGTCGACGATGCTGCGCGGCCCTTCGCCGGGGAACAGCGTCACGGTGTTCGCGCCCTGCGGCGCGCCGAGGTCCGCCGAGAGCGGACCCCACGGCGAGTTCGCTTCGTCCTCGGCGAAGCAGAACGCGATCTTGCCGGGGTTGCCGAACGTCGCGCGGTCGACGTCGCCGGGCCGCCCGCCGCCCACGTTCCGAACCACCAGCTGGAGCGCGCGGCCGATCGTCAGGTTCGCGCGGTTGCCCTGGCCAAACACGTTCTTGCCCGCGTTCATGCCGATCGCGCGCGCGATCGGGCCGTTCACGACGATCACGGGGCCGACGGGCATCGTCGTCGCGAGCACGCCGTGAATGTTGAACGTGTCGTTGCAGGCGGCTTCGACCGCGGCGATCACGACGGGCAGGTACTCGGGCTTACAGCCCGCCATCACCGCGTTGATCGCGATCTTCTCGACCGTGCACTCCACGAGGTCCGGCGGCACCGTCGCGACGACTTCCTGCGGCGCGCGCGTCGTGCCTTCGAGCATCGCGAGCACGCGCGCCTCGGTGGGCGGCACCACGGGCAGGCCGTCCGTCCAGCCCTTCGCGAAAGCCGCCTCGAACTCGTCCTCCAGCGCTGCGAGCTCGACGCGGCGCGCGTGCAGCTTCGAGCCCGAGTACTTCGCGCGCAGCGCATCGACGCGATCCGGGTCGACGGAGAGCGAGCCGCAGCCGGGCCGCCACTCGGGCAATCCCGCGCCGACCCCGCGCACGCCCGTGAATTGCTCCCACTCGCCGCGCTGCCAGCCGAGAATGCGCCCCGTCTCTTGGCCGCTCTCCACCCGTAACAACGTCGGCACCGCTTCGATCTCGTAGTGCCACGAGCGCGCGAGCGCGGTGTCGTCTTCGGGCGAGAGGCCCTCGGGAAACGCGAGATCGTCTTGCGTGTAGACGGTGATCTTCGTCTTCGCAGCGATCTCCGCGAGCACGGACGCCACGAGCACGCAGGTGGGGCAATCGCGCTTCACGAACGCGACCAGGCCCGAGGGCAGTGCGGGCTTCTCCGCCATCACGACTCCTTCCGCGCGCAGCGACGAAAACGCGCGACAAACGAGGATGGCATACTCGTTCGCCCTCGTTCGCAGGAGAACCCCATGAGCGCGCGATTCCAGATCTACGGCTCCGAAATGTCCCCGTACTCCGTGAAGGTGCGCTCGTACTTCCGCTACAAGGCGATCCCGCACGACTGGAACGTGCGCGGCCCCGCGAATCAGGCCGAGTACGCAAAGCACGCCAAGCTGCCGCTGATCCCGCTGGTTGTTACGCCCGACGACAAGGGCCTGCAGGATTCGACGCCGATCCTCGAGACGATCGAGGCGCAGTTCCCGCAGCCGAGCATTCACCCCGCCGATCCCGTCGCCGCGTTCGTCTCCGCGCTGCTCGAAGAGTGGGGCGACGAGTGGGGCAACAAGTGGATGTTCCACCTGCGCTGGGCGCGCCCCGCCGACCAAGACTCCAGCGCGGAGCGCATCGCGCGCGACATGACGGGCGGCGCCAGCGGCGACGCGCTCGCGAAGGCTGCGGCGATGGTGAAGGAGCGCATGGTCCCGCGCGTGTGGTTCGTCGGCTCGAACGCCGAGACCGCCCCGCAGATCGAGCAGTCCTACCTCGATACCCTCGCACTGCTCGAAGCCCACCTCGCCGCGCGCCCCTACTTGTTAGGCGCGCGCCCCGGCTTCGCCGACTTCGGCGTGTGGCCCCAGCTCTACGAGTGCTGGACCGACCCCACCGCCGGCGCCTGGCTGCGCGACAAAGCCCCGCTCGTCGCCGGCTACGTGCAGCGCATGCTCGATCCCAAAGCCCTCGGCGCGTTCGAGAGCTGGGCGGCACTCGCTCCCACCCTCGAACCACTCCTGACCCAACAAGTCGGCGCGATCTTCCTCCCCTGGAGCGACGCCAACGCAAAGGCCATCGCCGCGAACGCCGAAGAGTTCAGCGTCGAGCTCGGCAGCGGCAAGTGGACCCAGAAGCCGCAGAAGTACCACGCGCGCTCCCTCCAAACGCTGCGCGCGAAGTACGCCCAGGCGAAAAGCACGAACCTCGACGCCGTACTCGCGAGAACGAACTGCCTGAAGTGGCTCGCCACCTAATCACTCGCGCGCAGCACGCCACGCACAGCAAGCAGCACGCGCCGAGCGCCGCACCCGCACTAGAAGCAGCAACCCACCCGCGCCGCGCGAGTCCGCGACGCGCGGGCTCGTGAACCTCGCTGACGCGAACACGCCGACCATCTCCCTCACACCTCGGTAGAGAGCGCCGCCGCTGCGGCTCAACGCCGCAGCGGCGGCGCACGTCCTCCCAACCCACGAGGTGGCACTGCCGCACAGCAAGGAGCGCGGGGCGGGACCGGGGGTCTGGCGCGCAGGGCCGTAGCCTGCGAGATCGCCGCACACCTCGATGTGCGTGCGCAAATCGGGCGCACGCATACGCCCAGATCCCCAGCCAACCGGCGCGCGAGCGGAAGCGCATAACCCACCCCGCTGCCCGCACATCTCGCCGGCTGCACTGCACCCAAGCGAAGGCCCGGAGTCGCCAGGGCCCCCTCCCGCCCCGCGCGGCGTCCCGAGCGAGACGAAGTCCCCAGCAACCACCCCCCGCGCCAAGTTCCGCGCGCGAGGAGTCCGCGACCTCGCGCGCTCTTCGCCCCGGGCCCCGATGCACCGCAGCAACCGCCCGTACTACCGTCACTCCCTTCCAACAAATCCCTGGCACAGGAGCCGCGCCATGCAATTCGAATACACCGACAAAACCAAATACCTCATGAAGCAACTCCAAGGCTTCATGGACGAGCACATCTACCCCAACGAGAAGAAGTTCTACGAGCAGCACGCCGCGCAGGCGGACCGCTGGCAGATCCCGCCGCTCATGGAAGAGCTGAAGGCGAAGGCGAAGGCCAAGGGCCTGTGGAACCTCTTCCTCCCCGAGTCCTCGCACGGCGCCGGCCTGACGAACATGGAGTACGCGCCGCTCTGCGAAATCATGGGCCGCGTCGGCTTCGCGAGCGAAGTCTTCAACTGCGCCGCGCCCGACACCGGCAACATGGAAGTGTTCGAGCGCTACGCGAGCCCGGAGCTGAAGAAGCGCTGGCTCGAGCCGCTGCTCGACGGAAAGATCCGCAGCGCCTACGCGATGACCGAGCCCGCGGTGGCGTCGTCGGACGCGACCAACATCGCGACCGAGATCAAGCGCGACGGCGGCGACTACGTCATCAACGGCCGCAAGTGGTGGACGAGCGGCATCATGGATCCGCGCTGCGAAGTGCTGATCGTGATGGGCAAGAGCGACACCAGCGCGTCGATCCACGCGCAGCAGTCGATGATCGTCGTGCCGCGAAACACGAAGGGCATCAAGGTCGAGCGCTACATGCCCGTGTTCGGCTACGACGATGCGCCGCACGGCCACGGCGAAGTCACGTTCGACAACGTGCGCGTGCCGGCGGACCACATCCTGCTCGGCGAAGGTCGCGGCTTCGAGATCGCGCAGGGCCGCCTCGGCCCGGGTCGCATCCACCACTGCATGCGCGTGATCGGCGTCGCCGAGCGCGCGCTCGAGAAGATGTGTCAGCGCCTGATGACTCGCACCGCGTTCGGCAAGAAGATCTACGAGCACTCGGTGTGGGAGGAGCGCATCGCGAACGCGCGCATCGAGATCGAGTGCGCGCGCCTGCTCACGCTGAAGGCCGCCTACATGATGGACACGGTCGGCAACAAGGTCGCGCGCGCCGAGATCGCGATGATCAAGGTGAAGGCGCCCGTGATGGCCCTCGCGATCATCGACGACGCGATCCAGGCCCACGGCGGCGTCGGCGTCACCGACGACTTCGGCCTCGGCAAGACCTGGGCGTCGATGCGCACGCTGCGCCTCGCCGACGGCCCCGACGAAGTGCACCGCCGCACCGTCGCGAAGCTCGAGCTGAAGAAGCAGGCGGAGAGGGCGGGAATCAAGCTGAAGTAGTTAGGTCTGCGGACCCAATGGGCCCGGCGAGCACACCAGCTCACCGGGCCCGTTGATTTCTGTGGCGACGAAGCGCCTGCTCTGCTCGTAGAATCGCCTCGATCGCTGGAGACGCATACTGTGCCGCTGAAGAAATCCGAGCTCTACTCCTCCATCTGGAAGAGCTGCGACGAGCTGCGCGGCGGCATGGATGCGTCGCAGTACAAGGACTACGTGCTCGTCCTCTTGTTCGTGAAGTACGTCTCGGACAAGGCGGCGAGCCAGAAGGACTTCCTGCTCGACGTGCCGAAGGGCGGCGGCTTCGCCGACATGGTCGCGCTGAAGAGCGACAAGGCGATCGGCGAGAAGATGAACACCATCATCTCGAAGCTCGCCGAGGCGAACGATCTGCGCGGCGTGATCGACGTCGCGGACTTCGACGACCCGACCAAGCTCGGCAGCGGCAAGGAGATGGTGGATCGCCTCACCAACCTGGTGGCGATCTTCGAGAACTCGGCGCTCGACTTTCGCGCGAATCGCGCGGACGGCGACGACCTGCTCGGCGACGCGTACGAGTACCTCATGCGCCACTTCGCGACGGAGTCCGGCAAGAGCAAGGGCCAGTTCTACACGCCGGCGGAAGTCTCGCGGGTGATCGCGAAAGTCATCGGGGTCGGCGCGGCGAAGGATCAGGCCGCGACGATCTACGACCCCACGTGCGGCTCGGGCTCGCTCTTGATCAAGGCGGCCGACGAAGCGCCGCGCGGCATCACGATCTACGGGCAGGAAAAAGACAACGCGACGCGCGCGCTCGCGAAGATGAACATGATTCTGCACGGCCACGCGACCGCGGACGTCGCGCCGGCCGGCAGCAGCACCCTCGCGAATCCGCACTATCGCGACGCGAAGAGCGGCGGGCTCAAGACGTTCGACTTCGCGGTCGCGAATCCGCCGTTCTCCACAAAGGCCTGGACCAGCGGCTTCAATCCAGAGCACGACGAGTTCGGGCGTTTCGCGTTCGGCGTGCCGCCGGCGAAGAACGGCGACTACGCGTTCTTCCTGCACCTGCTCGCGTCGCTGAAGAGCAGCGGGCGCGGCGCGATCATCCTGCCGCACGGCGTGCTCTTCCGCGGCGGCACCGAGGCCGCGATCCGACGCGAAGTCGTCCGGCGCGGCTACATCGAGGGCATCATCGGGCTGCCGGCAAATCTGTTATACGGCACCGGCATTCCCGCCTGCATCGTCGTCGTCGATAAGCGAGGAGCCGCGGCCCGCAAAGGCGTCTTCATGATCGACGCCTCGCGCGGCTTCGTGAAGGACGGCAACAAGAACCGGCTGCGCGCGCAGGACATTCACCGGATCGTCGACGCCTTCACGCGCCAGCTCGAAACGCCGCGCTATGCGCGCATGGTGCCGCTCGCCGAGATCAGCGATCCGAAGAACGACTTCAACCTGAACCTGCCGCGCTACATCGACAGCAGCGAGCCCGAGGATCTGCAAGACATCGACGGCCACCTGCGCGGCGGCATCCCCGAGCGCGACGTCGATGCGCTGAGCCGCTACTGGGAAGTGCTGCCAGCGGTGCGCGCGCTGCTCTTCGAGTCTGCCGGGCGCGCGGGCTATCTCCGCTTGAAGCTGCCGATCGCGGAGGTGAAGGCCGCCATCTTCGCGCACCCGGAGTTCGGCGCGTTCAATGCCGGCGCGAGTGCGCTGTTCGCGAGCTGGCGGAAGGCGCACGCGCCGCGCCTGCGCGCGATCGAGAAAGGCGCGAACCCGAAGGCGCTGATCGAGACGCTCTCCGAGGCGCTGCTCGAAGGCTTCGCCAAGGCGCCGCTGCTCGATGCCTACGATGTCTACCAGCACCTGATGACGTACTGGGAGACGACGCTCAAAGACGACGTCTACCTGATCGCCGAGGCCGGCTGGAAGGACGCCGCGAAGCCGCGGCTGCTGGTCGAGTCGAAGGAGCAGAAGGCGAAGGAGCAGCCGGACTTCGTCAGGATCGATCGCAGTCATGGTCCGCGATTCATCCAGACGCTCGATCGACACCTCCCGCACTGGCGAGCGCTCCGAGGCGAGTTGAGCGCGGCGCCCCTGGCTCACGAGGAGTGGAGCTACTGACGCTCTGCGCGCGGATCAGATCGGTGGCGAGCACACCAGCTCGCCGGGCCCGATTCGTTCGATCGCGTAGCCGAGCTTCGAGAGCGACTCGCAGCAGCGCGCTTCGACGCCAGGGTTCGCGCGGTCGTGGGTGGAGAGGAAGAGCACGGGCTCGTGCGCGCGCAGCGTGCGCTCGCCGCCGCGCAGCACCTCGAGCTCGGCGCCTTCGACGTCGATCTTGATGCAGCGCGGTCGCAGCGCTCGCTCGCTCGCGATCTCGTCGATCGTGCGCAGCTCGACCTCGGCATCGCCGCGCGCGTCGAGGCGCCCGCGGCCGCTTCCCGCTCTCGCGAAGCGCGCGCGGCCGATGCGGTCGGAGAGCGCGCAGGGGAGGATCTCGATCTGCTCGAGCGCGTTTCGCGCGGTGTGTGCGCGCAGAAAGCCGAGATTCGTCGCGTCGGGCTCGCACGCGATCACGCGGCCACTGGCGCCGACTCGGCGCGCGGCGAGCAGCGCGTAGAAGCCCGCCGCTGCGCCGACATCGAGCGCGTGGTCGCCGGCGCGCAGACACGCGGCGAAGCGTCGCGCCTGTTCCGCTTCGTACGTGCCGAGCAGCATGCGCGCGACTTTGCCGCCGCTC
Source organism: Deltaproteobacteria bacterium (assembly GCA_016875395.1). Taxonomy (NCBI): domain Bacteria; kingdom Pseudomonadati; phylum Myxococcota; class Myxococcia; species Deltaproteobacteria bacterium. The sequence continues at coordinate 11,111 of VGRF01000005.1, forward strand.
GCAGGTAGCCAGCGCATTCCTCGCAGCGGGCCCGCGAGGATCGGCAGCGCGATGCCCGATGCGATCTCCGCCCTTCGCATTCGCACTGGGTAGCAGCGCGCGCCCTCGCACTACGCCCGCGGGCTCGGCGCGAGCACGAAGCCCTCGCGCCAGATTCCCTCGACGCGCGTCGGCTCCTCGCCCGCGAGCCCGTAGCCGTCGCGCGCGCCCTCGAGCAGCGCGAGGCCCGCGACGCCGGCGACGAGCGCCTGCAGCTCGTCGTGGCTCGGTGTGCGGTTCGTCTCGATCGCGAGCCGCGTGCAGATCTCGCGGTGCTTTGCGCGCAGTCGCTGCTCGGTGCACTTCGCCTTCGCGGGCAGCGGCTCCATCCCGAGGCGCTTCCACGCGAGGTGCGGGAACACTTCGACCGCGCGCCGCCGCGTCGCCTTCGAGTCCGCGAGGCGCGGCCAGCCGAGTGCGTGCAGCGCGTCGAACACGGCGACCGAGAACTCGACGAACGCGGTGTACGGCCGCGGCTTCACCTCGCCCGGCGCACCCACCTTCGCGGGCGCGTGAACCGCGCGGTCGCAGGTGCGCGAGTGCGGGCTCGGATTCGCGGGATGCTTCCATGCCTGCGGGCCGTCGAGCAGCAGCAACTCCGCGCCGCGCGCCTCGGCGAGCTGCGCGCACAGCGCCGCGACGTGCTGCGGCGTCGGGGCTTCGCTCTCGTCGCGTGCGAGCGCGACGAAGTCGGCGCGAATTCCTCGCGCGCGGCGTTCGATCACGCACACGCCGATGTCGACGTATCGCTTGTACGCGAGATCGACCGAGACGACGCGCGCGCGGCTCACGCTAAGGTGCCGGGCGGCTTCTTGCTCCGTGCGAGCTCCGCAAACTTCTCGCCGCCGACCTGGATGAACAAGCCATGCGCGGTGCTGGTGCGCACGCCGTTCGCTTCGCAATCGGCGGAGAGGAACAGCCGCCGGCCCTCGCTGCGCTCGAGGCGCCCCGTGAACACGAGCTCCACGTGCAGCGGCGTCGGGCGCTCGTAGCGGACGGTGAGCTCGCGCGTCATGCCGGGGTGGCCGGAAAAGCTCGTCGCGTACCCCAACAACTCGTCGAACGCGGCCGCGAGGATGCCGCCGTGCAGGAGGCCGGGCGCGCCCTCGTGCGCGGCGCCGTACGTCGCGCGCCCGTGCACGACGTTCGCCTCGAGGTCGAGGCGTAGGTCGAGCGGCGCGGCCATCGGGTTTGCGAGACCGACGATCGGACCGCGATCGTGAAAGTTCTCCATGCCGGCGTACATGCCGTCGCGCGGCGCGAGATCGAGCTGCGCGTGTCCCGCAGCCTGAAACATGCGCGCCGCATCCCGCACCTGCGCCGCGATCGCGCGGATCTCCGCTTCGTTTGCAGCCGTCGCGGAGATCTCCGCGAGCAGGCCACGCAGCGCCGCCGCCAGATCGCGCTTCGCGGGCCACGTACCGCCCGCACTCTTCACGTTCTCGCGCGACGCGACGATGCGCTCGAGGTGCGCGCGAATCTCATCGGACGTCATCGCGCGGAGATAGCTCGAAGCGAACGTCGTGTGCCTCAGTGCGCCGCGATTCGCTCCGGCGCCGCGAGCGCGTCGCTCGCGATCGGCGCGGCCCCCACGAGCGGGGCGATCGCCGGCGAGAGCGCACGCAGCACTTCCAGCGGCAGCGCGCTCGTGAACTTGTATTCGGCGGCGGATTCGCCCGCGACGTACGCGGTGACGACGCCGAAGTGGCGTTCGCCGATGATGAACGTGAACACGGCCGACCGGTTCAGCACGCGCTCGCCGGTCTTCACGCCGCCGCGCGAGAAGGTCTTGAAGCGGTGGTCGCCGGTGCCCGTCTTGCCCGCGATCGGGATGAGCGCGCCGTCCGCGCTCTCGAACGTCTTCGCGACGCGGCGCGCGGTGCCGTTCGCGACGACGTCGCCGAGCGCGCCGCGCACCGCGCGCGCGACATCTTCGTTCAGCACGCGCACGGCATTCACGTCGCCTGCTGCGAAGTTCGTCTCGTACGGCGTCGCGGTCGCGAAGGCGAGCGCTTCGACGCGGCGCTCGCCGAAGCGAACACCGCCCGAGGCGAGGATGCCCATCAGCTCGGCGAGCGTCGCGGGGCGATCGGCGGAGGAGCCGATCGCGGTCGCGTACGAGGGCACCAGCGAGTCGAACGGGTAGCCCACGCGCACCCAGCGCTCGTGGATGCGCAGGAACGCGTCCTGCTCGCGCAGCTCGTGGAGGCGGCGCTCGCGCGCGCGCTCGTTCTTCGTCTTGAACAGCCACTCCGAGGCTTCGAGCCGCGCACGGTCGCCGGCAGTGATCAGGTCTGCGCGCGACGCGGCGGGGTTCGCCCAGAGCTGCTGCGCGGTCCACAGCTCGAGCGGCTGCACGCCCGCGAGCCAGCCGCGGTCGGAGAGGCTCAGCTCCGCGGGATCGAGCACTTCGTAGAGCCGGCGGCGCGCGTCGGCGCTGAGCGCGATCGCCTGCGGCGCGCGCGCGAGCAGCTCGGCCTCGAACCAGGCGCGCTCGCCGCTCGGGTTCACGCTGCGCAGGATCGTCGCGACACGCTTCGGTGTCGGCTGCTTGCGCGCGACGAGGCGCGAGATCAGCTCGTGACGCGAGGCGTCCGCGAGCCGGCGATGCGCGCTCGCGACGATGCTGCGCCCCTCCTGATCCGCGTAGCGCAGCAGCGCGCTGTGGCGCTCCGCGGGCGTCTCGGCGCGCGCGATGCGCGCAGCCTCGTAGCGCGCGAGGTCGCGCATCATGCGCACGAAGGGCAGGTTCACCGAGCGCCGGAACGCCTCGCGCACGCTCAGCACGCGCGTGTTGTCGCTCGCGTCGAAGTTCGCGAAGTGGTGCACACCGCCGCCGGTGAAGAAGCGCTCGTGCGGGCTCGCGGAGTAGCGGCCATCGAGCGCGGCTTCGAGCAGCTCGGGCAGCGTGAGCTCCGGGTTCGCCGCCAGCTCCGACACCGCGAACTCGGTGAGCGGGTCGGGGAGATGGCTCGCATAGAGCGAGTCGCGCAGCGCAGCGAGATCTTTCGGGCTCTTGCCCGCGTGCTCGGCGTGCAGCTCGGCGAACACCTCGAGGTAGCTGACGAGCGTGCGCAGCTTCGCGGTGGAGCCGAGGTCGAGCTTGATGCCGTCGTTCACGTCGAGCTCGGCGCCGAGGCTGTCGGCGTGCACCCGTAACAAGTTCCCGCGCGGCGTCTGCTCGTAGAGGGTGAAGGCGTAGACGACGCCCGCCGGGTCGCCGCTCGCGAGCGCGTTCTTCTGGCGCAGGCCGAGCGCCTCGACCGCAGTGGGGCTCGCGAGCTCGCGCAGGCGCCGCGTCACCTCCGCCTGCGCGCGCGCGTCGAGCGTGGTCGCGACGCTGAGATCGAGGCGATCGAGCTCGTACGGCGACGCGCCGAGCGTCGTGCCGAGCCAGGCGCGCAGCCTCGTCACGCCCTTGCCCGCAGCGACCGCCTCCATGTCGCGGTGGCCGCGCGCGAAGCGCAGCGCTGCCGCGAGCGCGGCGTCGCGCAGCTCGGGTGTGATCACCCCGTCGCGCGCGAGCGCGCGCAGGTGCTGCGCGGCGAGCTCGTTCAGCGCGGTTTCGTCGCCGTGCAGAAGGCCCGTGGGGCGACGCGCCGAGAGCACGAGCGAGAGCGCCTGCCGGAACGCGAGGCCGCGCGCAGCCGCGTCGTCCAAGTTGTCGGGGGAGGCGCGCAGCAGCTCGGCCACGCGCGCGGGGTCGGCGTCGTAGTAAGCGCGCAGTCCGTCGCCCACGCCGAACACTTCGCCCCACTCGGGCGTCGCCGAGAGCGGCAGCGTGTTCAGGTACGTGAGCGCCAGCGCGCGGCGCTGCGAGGTCGTGTCGCGCCCCTGCGCGTAGGCGCGCACGCTAGCCGACGCGATCTGTCGCAGCTTCTCGCGCGGCTCCGAGGTGAGCCCGCCCGGCGAGTGGCGGTACTTCTCGATCTGCGTCGCGAGCGTGCTGCCGCCCGGCACGTTGCCGCCGGCGCCGAGCCGCCTCCCGCCGAGATCGAGCGCGGCGCGCGCCAGGCGGTCCCATTCGACGGCCGGGTTCGCGTAAGGCCGATCTGCGCCGAGCAGCTCGCGGTTCTCGACGTAGAGCAGGCTCCGTAACAACACGTCCGGGATCGCCTCGAAGCTCTCGAAGCGGAAGCCCGGGTCCTCGAACGCGAAGAGCGTGTCCCCGTGCGCATCGAGCAGGCGCAGGCCGGCGGCGTCCTTCTCGGCGTAGGGCGGCGTCAGGCCGAGGCGTTCGGCTTCGCGCAGCTCCGGCGAGAAGCTCGCTTGCGACGCGATCGCGAAGCCATCTAGCCAGAGCGCCTCCGCGAAGGTGGGAATGCGCGAGTAGCCGAGGCGCGTGTCGTACGGGCCGGCGTTCGGGAACGCGATGCTGCGGCTTGCACCGGGCACCACGTCGTGCGTGAGCTTCTCTGCGTACCGCGTTGCGAGCAGCGACTGCAGCGTAGACGAGCGCGCTTCGTACGCGACGCCCGCAAGCGCTCGCGCCCGCGGCGAGCGCGAGCCACATCCACAAGGGGGGACGCCATCCGCGCCGCGTCGTCGCGAGCGCTTCGGTTCGCGCAGCAGTCGTGAGGGTGGGATCGGCGGCCATGCGTGAGCTTGATTCTGCGATGCCGGACGCTTGGACCGTGCAACCCGCGCCGGGCGCGAGGGTCGCGCGGGCCCATACATAGGTGGCTGCGAGGGGCTTCCGTGTGGCAGTCCGCTGCGCTCGTGAAGCCGGCTGAGCGCGCTCACGTGGAACTGCACGTGGGAGTGGGGGTTGCTGCCGCATCCTGCGAGGGCTCCTGCCACGCCGCTGCGGGGGAATTACCTCCGCGCTGCCGTAGGTGAGACGCGCGCGCCGCCGCGGGGATTCGCACCGGGCGCGAAGGCGAGCGCTTCGCGAGAGGCAACTCCGGCGCTACGTACCGTCGGGCTTCTTCGTAAAGCGCTGGTAAGGCGAGCCGGAGAAGTCGGTGGTCAGGTGGAACCCGTTCCACGGCGTGAGGCCCGCGTGGCCACCGGGCTCGATCAGGCGGAATTTCTGGAACTGCGCACCGCCGTCGACCTTGATCGTCTCGCCCGTGATGAATGCCGCCGCCGGCGAGAGCAGGAACACGATCGCGGCGGAGACTTCGCTCTCGGTGCCGAGGCGTGCGGCGGGCTGACGCACGGCTTCGTCGGCGGTGCGCTGCTGCACGTCGGGTGTGTAGGTGAGCATCCCGTTCGACAGGATCGTGCCGGGCGCGATGCAGTTCACGCGCACGTCGCTGCGCGCCCACTCCATCGACATGGTGAACGTCATGTTCTCGATGCCCGCGCGCGCGGCGGACATGTGGCCCATGCCCGGATAGCCCGTCCAGATGTCGGCGAGCATGTTCACGATCGCGCCGCCGTGGCTCTGCATCCACGCGCGATAGGCGGCGCGCGAGACGAGGTAGGTGCCGTTCAGGTTGAGGTCGATCACGGTGCGCCAGCCGTTCGGCGACATCTCCGCGAGCGGCGCGACGAACTGCCCTCCCGCGTTGTTCACGAGCCCATCGAGGCGACCGTGCCGCCCTAATACTTCGGCGATCATCGCCTCGATCGCTTTCTCGTCGCGGATGTTCACCGAGACGGTGCTGCACTTGCCGCCGGCGTCGGCGATCTCCTGCGCGGTCTTGTCGAGCAGCTCTTGCCTGCGCGCAGCGATCACGACCTGCGCGCCGAGCGACGCGAGCTCGTGCGCCGTGCAGCGCCCGAGGCCGGTGCCGCCGCCCGTGACGAGCACGACCTTGCCTGCGAACAGGCCGGGCCGGAAGACGGAGTCGAACTTGCCCGGCATGCGCGTTACAACGCCTTCACGATCAGCGCGATGGCCGCGACCATCGTGACGAGGCCCGTCAGCACGGCGCCGCCGATGCGCAGCGGCTCGTTCACCTTGTCCTTCTTCAGCCCGAGCGGGTGCGCGATGCGCGCGGCGAGCAGCGCCGCGCCGAGGCCGTGCAGCAGCGTGCTGCCCGCGCCGTTCAGCTCGAGCAGGCCGATCAGGAGCAGCGCGAGCGGCACGTTCTCCGCCCAGTTGCCGTGGCGGCGAATCTTCAGCAGCAAGTCGGCGTTGCCGCCGTCGCCGATCGAGATGCCGAGCTTCCCGCGCGTGGGGCCGATGCCGGCAGAGAGCGCGAAGCCGAGGATGGCCTGAATGCCCGCGTAGAGGCCGGTGATCGGAACGGCGAGATCCATGGCGATTCTCCCGAGTTGTTAGGGGGTCAGGGGCGCCGCGCGGCGAGCTCCGCGCGAAGCTGCGCGTGGCGGGCGGAAGTGATCGGGTAGTTCCACACCAGAAGCAGCCCGATCAGATAGAGCACGCCGGGGCCGGCGGAGTAGAAGATGCGCAGGCCGAGCAGCTTGTCGGGCGGGTTCACGCCATCGGTCTGAAAGCCGATCAGCGCGAGCGAGCCGAACGCGATGAACTGCCCGAGCGCGACGATCGCCTTCACCGCGAGCGACCACGCCGCGAAGAACAGCCCTGCGCGGTCTTCGCCGCTCTCGATCGCGTCGAGGTCCACCACGTCGGCCTTCATCGACGAGGGCAACGCCGTGAGCGCGCCGGAGCCGATGCCCGAAGTCATCAGGACCGCGAGCATCAGCTTCTCTTCGCCATGCCCGACGAGCATGTAGAGCGACGTCGCGAACACCATGAATGCCATGCCGCACATCCACGCCTGGTGCTTCTCCATGCGCTTCGCGAGCAGGCCCCACAGCACGATCCCGCCCATCACGAAGGGGATGTACGCGATCAGGTTCGACATGCCGGCGCCGGCGGAGCCGACGATGTGGCGAACGAAGAACGGGTACATCACGCCCTGCAGCGCCGGGCCGAGGCCGACGATGGTGAAGGCCGCCAGCAGGCGCAGGAACGGCCCGTTGCTCAGCATCACGCGCAGGCCCTTCAGCACGGGGATCGAGGCGGCGCCCTGCCCGGTGTCGGGCACGAAGAACGCGATCCCGAGCATCGCGACGGGCAGCAGCACCGCGGTGTAGGTGGCGACGAGCTCGAGTGCGGGCCCGGGCTTCGGATCCATCCCGAGTACGAGCGTCGGCACCGTGACGCCGACCCAGAAGCCGCCCGAGCCGGCGAACGTGCGCCAAGTCGTTATGCGCGTGCGCTCGTGATAGTCGGGAGAGAGCTCCGCGCCCCAGGCGTAGTAGGGGATGTTGATCATCGAGAATCCGAGCCAGAACAGGACCATCCAAGTCGCGAAGTAGGTCGCGTCGACCTCGCTGGGCGGTACGAACAGGCGCCACACCGCGAGCATGTACACGGGCGTGCCCGCGATCACCCAAGTCTTGCGGCGGCCGAGGCGCGCGCGCGTGCGATCGGAGAGGAAGCCGACCGCGGGGTCGATCGCGACGTCGAGCAGGCGCGCGACGAGCACGATCAACGCGACGTCGCCGAGCGCGACCCCGAGCTCTGCGTAGCGGAAGCCGAGGAACAGAGTCATTAGGTTGAGCGCGCCCATGACGGGCAATTCGAGCGCCGCGTACGAGAAGAGCTGGCGGACCGGCACGCGCCCCGCGCTCAGGGCGCTGGCGACAGGTTGACTTGCCGGATCGGTCCTCTGTGCTGCGCTCATTCGAGCACTCTACATCGACGCCGCAGCGAGCCGCGCAGATAGACTGCGCCGATGCGCCGTTCGCTCGCTCTCGCACTGCTCGCCTCGGTCGTGCTGCTCGCGAGCACGGCGTTCGCGCAGGAATCCACCGCCGCGCGCCTTCCGCTGATGGAGCAAGAGCTGGCCGAGCTGCGCGAGCCGGTCGCCGTGCCAGAGCCGACGCCCGAGGCGGTGCGGCTCTATCGCACGAGTCATTGGGTTTTGGCCGCGAGCATTGCGATCGATGCGGCGATCCCCGCGCTGATCCTGTGGAGCGGCCTCGCCGTCGCGCTGCGCTCGCGCATCGAGCGCGCGGTGAAGTGGTGGCCGCTCGTCGCGGGTCTGTTCTTCGTCGCGTACGTCGCGGCCGACTGGCTGCTCTCGCTCCCGTTCTCGTACTACCGCGGCTTCGTGCGGCTTCACGAGTACGGGCTCTCGAACCAGTCGCTCACGGTGTGGCTGCGCGAGCGCGCGATCGGCCTCGGCGTCGAGGCGCTCGTCGGGATGCTCGTGATCTGGGTGCCGGTGCTGCTCGTGCGCAAGCTGCCGCGGCTGTGGTGGCTCGCGACCGGCGCGCTGCTCGTGCCGTTCGTGACGCTCGTCGTGTTCGTGAAGCCGATCGCGATCGACCCGCTCACGGACGACTTCGGCGCGATGAAGAGCCCGCAGCTCGAGGCGCGCATCCTCGCGCTCGCCGAGCGCGCGGGGATCGAGGGCGCGCGCGTGTACGAGGTGAACAAGAGCGCAGACACGAACGCGGTGAACGCCTACGTCACGGGATTCGGCTCGACCAAGCGCATCGTGCTGTGGGACACGCTGCTCGCGAAGCTCGCCCCCGAGCAAGTGCTGGTGGTGATGGGTCACGAGATGGGCCACTACGTGTTGGGGCACGTCGTGCGCGGCATCGTCGTCTACTCCGCGCTGCTGACGTTCGCGCTGCTGCTGATCCACCTCGCCGCGAGCGCCGTGGTGCGCCGCCGCGGCGCGAAGCTCGGCCTGCGCGGCCTCGCCGATCCCGCGGCGCTGCTGCCGCTCGCGATGCTCTTCGCCGCGCTGCTCGGTCCGCTGCTGATGCCCGCGGCACTCGCCTACTCGCGCCACAACGAGCGCGAGTCCGACCGCTTCGGCCTCGAGATCACGCGCGACAACCGCGCGTGCGCGGAGGCGTACGTCGCGATGCAGGCGAGCAACCTCGGCTACCCGCGTCCCGACGCGTGGGTGCAGTGGCTGCGCGGCTCGCATCCCTCGCTCGGCGAGCGCATCGACTTCTGCAACACGTACCGCCCGTGGGAGCGCGGCGAGGCGCTGCGCTACGAGCACCTGTTCCGCGAATGAGCGCCGCGTACTCGTTGCGGACGCTCGCGTTCGCCGCGCTGCTCGGAGGATGCATGGCGCTGCCGCTCGCCGATCTCGACTCGCTGTGGGACTACGACAAACCCGCCGAGAGCGAGGCCCGCTTTCGCGCGCGCCTCGTCGAGATCGCGGACGACGCGGATGCGTCCCTGGAGACGCGCACTCAGCTCGCGCGCGCGCTCGGCTTGCAGCAACGCTTCGAGGAAGCGCACGCGGAGCTCGATCGCGTCGAGGCGAGGCTGAACACGCGGCAGGGGAGGGCCTCGCCGCGCATCCGCGCGCGGCTGCATCTCGAACGCGGCCGTGTGCTGCGTTCGAGCGGGAAGGCAGCGGAGTCGCGTCCCGAGCTCGAGCGCGCGCTCGCGGAGGCGGACGCCGCGGGCGAGGAGTTTCTCGCGTGCGACGCGCTCCACATGCTCGCGATCGTGGCGCCGCTGGAGGAGCAGGTTGCGGCGCACACCCGCGCGATCGAGCGCGTGTCGCGAACGCGCGACGAGCGCGCGAGGCGCTGGCTCGCGCCGCTCACGAACAACCTCGCCTGGGCGCACCACGACCGCGGCGAGTACGCCGAGGCGCTCGCCACTTTCGAGCGCGCCGTGCCGCTCTTCGAGGCGCGCGGGGGTGCGAATGAAGTGCGCATCGCGCGCTGGAGCGTGGCGCGCGCGCTGCGTTCGCTCGGGCGCTGCGAGGAAGCGCTGCCGCAGCAGCTCGCGCTGCTCGCGGGGCACCGCGCCGCCGGCAGCGAAGACGGCTTCGTGCACGAGGAGATCGCCGAGTGCTTACTCGCGCTCGGCCGCGGCACCGAGGCGCGCGCGCACTTCGCCGATGCGCACCGCCTGCTCTCCCGAGACGCGTGGCTCGTGCGCGACGAGGCCGCGCGGCTCGCGCGGCTGAAGCAGCTCGCGGAGGCGCCGTGATAGCTTCGCGCACATGGACGCCTCGAACCGCGCATTCATCGACGAGCTCGTTACGGAGATCCGCGCCCGCCGCAGCTTCGGTGGTCATCCACTCTGGCACGCGATCGCCGCAGGCAAAGTCTCGCGCGAGGGGCTGAAGATCTTCGCGCGCCAGTTCTACCTGCAGGTGAACGAGTTTCCCCGCGCAGTCTCGGCGCTCCACGCGAATTGTCCGTACTCGGATCTGCGCCACGAGCTCGCCGAGAGCGTGTACGAAGAAGAGACGGGGCGAATCTCGGGCTGCAACCTCCCGCACCCGCGCCTGTTCGGCCTGTTCGCCGCGGCGGTCGGCGTGCCCTGGGAGTCCCTAACAACCAGCGAGCCGCTGCCGTCCACCGCAGCGCTGATCCACTGGTTCGAGAACTCGACGCGCAACCGCCCGTTCCTCGAAGGCGCCGCCGCGATCCAGCTCTCGGCCGAAGGGCAGGTGCCCGGCGCATTCGGCCCGTTCGCGCGCGCGCTCGAGAAGCACTACGGGCTCTCGAAAGAGGCCGTCTCGTTCTGGGACGTGCACGAGATCGCCGATCGCGATCACGCCGACGTCGGCGATCACGCGGTGGGCCGCCATGCGAACGGCGATGAGGTGCGCGCGCGCATTCGCGCGGCGGTGCGCCAATCGCTCGCCGCGTGGTGGGGCTTCTTCGACGGCATCGAGCGCGAGATCGCGCGCGCGGCCTGAATCCGTCGACTCAGCTCGGTTCGGCTCGCGGCAGCGCCGTCGCAGCAGGCGTAGCATCGGCGCCGTCGTGGAGGAGGCTTGCCATGCCCGGACCGCTAGACGGCATCCGCGTCGTCGAGATCGCGCAGGAGATCCAAGGCCCGTACGCGGCGATGCACCTCGCCGACCTCGGCGCCGAAGTCATCAAGGTCGAGACGCCGAAGGTCGGTGATCTCTCGCGCCACATGAAGATCAAGCTGATCGCCCCGACCGGCGCGGAGAATCCCGAGTTCAGCCACTACTTCCTCGCGATGAATCGCGGCAAGAAGAGCATCACGCTCGACCTGAAGAACGCGGCGGCGAAGGAAGTGCTCTGGCGTCTCGTCGAGCGCGCCGACGTGCTCGTCACCAACTACCGCCCCGGCGTGCTCGACCGCCTCGGCTTTCCCTGGGACGAGCTGCAGCGCCGCAACCCGCGCCTCGTGTTCGCGCAGGGCTCGTCGTGGGGACCGCGCGGGCCGTGGAGGACGCGGCCGAGCCGCGACACGCTCGCGCAGGCCGTCGGCGGCCTGATGGCGAAGACGGGGCCCGACTCGGGCGAGCCGCACGCGGCGGGCGCGCTCGTCGCCGATCACTCGGGCGCGCTCACGCTGTTATCAGGGATTCTCGCCGCGCTGTTCGCTCGCGAGCGCACGGGCCGCGGCCAGCGCGTGGACGTCTCGATCTACGGGACGGTGCTCGCCCTGCAGCCGATGGAGCTGAACTTCAGCTCGCTCTCGGGCCTCGAGACGCCGCGCGCCGGGCGCGGCCACCAGTTTCTTCACGGCGTGTGGGGCGCGTTCGCGACGAAGGACGGGCACATCTGCCTCGCGGGCGTCGACGACAAGCGCTGGCCCTCGTTCTGCGACGCGATGGGCATCGCGCATCTGCGCGACGACCCCGCGCACGACAACGTGACGCGGAACTATCACGGCTACGCCACCGCGAAAGTGCTCGACGAGATCTTCCCCACGCGCACGACGGCGGACTGGATGGAGCGCCTCACCGCGATCGACGTGCTGGCCGCGCCCGTCGCGAGTTATCAGGAAATTCTGGCCAGCGAGCAGGCCGCCGAGAACGGCTACCTGACGCACATGCAGCACCCCGATCTCGGCAGGATCAAGATCGTGGGCTCGCCGATCGGCCTTTCTGAGACGCCAGTCACAGTCTCGGGGCCGCCTCCCGAGCTCGGCGCCAACACCGAAGAGATCTTGCTCGACGCCGGCTACAGCTGGGAAGAGGTCGAGGCCTTGCGCGGCAAAGGCGCGACGTGAAGCTCTCCCCATCACGTGGGTGAGCTCATGCGTGCGACCAGATCGCGAGCGTTCGGCATCGGCATCTTGATCGGCATGGTTGTCATGGCCGGCTGCGCCTCGAGCGGCGGCGGCAGCCAGGCGCAGCGCAACGAAGATCGCACCGTCGGCAACAGCACCTACTCCGAAGACACCGTGCTGCGCCAAGCCGAGGGCGTGTTCGGTGAAGGCGCCGAAGGCATCGGCGAGCTGATCGCGCGCGCCTTCAAGAGCTACGGCCGACCCAACGCGATCATCCGCGGCGAAGAAGGCGGCGGCGCGGTCGTGTTCGGCCTGCGCTACGGCAAAGGCCAGCTCTCCTACGCCGGCGGCGGCCAGCGCAAGATCTACTGGCAGAGCCCGTCGCTCGGCTTCGACGCGGGCGGCAACGCCGCGAAGACCTTCATCATGGTCTACAACCTGAAGAGCACGCAGGACCTCTTCCAGCGCTACCCCGCCGTCGACGGCAGCCTCTACTTCGTGGGCGGCGCCGGCCTCAACTACAACCAAATCGGCGACACCGCGCTCGCCGTCATCCGCGTCGGCGTCGGCTGGAGAGCCGGCGTCAGCGTCGGCTACCTGAAGTTCACGCCCGAAGCGAGCGCGAATCCGTTCTGAGGTCTTAGGAGCGCCCGCCGCCGCAACTACGCCCTCGCCCAACTCGAAAGTGAATCCAGGGCGCCTCGATGGCGCCCTGGATTCACCCACCCCCACGCCCAACGCTGCGCGACCTAACAAGCGAGATCGCGGCACGAGACCGCACCCCCGAGGAGCGCAGGGGCGGGACGGGGGGTCTGGCGCGGAGGGCCGTAGCCATCACCCGGGAGGCACGCCTCGCTGCGCGTGCGCACGTCGGGCACCCGCGTACGCCCACACCTCCAGCCAACCGGCGCGCGGGCGGACGCGCATCACCCACCCGAATGCCCGCACCTCTCACCGGCTGCACTGCACCCAAGTGAAGGCCCGCAGCGCCACGGCCCCCTCCCGCCCCGAGCGGGACCACGAACGAGCCGCGTCTTCTCCGACTCCTCGGCGGCGAGTCTTCGACGCCGCCGATCCTCAGTAACAACTCGCTCCCGCTAAGCCCCGAACCCCCGCCTCAGCAGCATCAGCGTGTCGTACTCGAGCTCCGCCACGCGCCGCCCGGAAGCCGCGAGCACGATCGAGGGCACCGAGCCATCGAGGTGCTGCTTCGCTTGGCCCGCGAGCCCGAGGCCCCAGCGCAGCGTCCCCTGCGCCTTCCACCATTGAAACCGCGCCTCGTCCCACTCGCCGCCCGCTTCCTGATAGCCCGCGCGCATGTCGGCCACCGATCCGAAGCCGCCGACTTCGAGCGCGTCATTGCGGAAGCGCCACATGCGCTGCACGACCCAGCCGCAGTCCTCCATCGGATCGCCGAGGTGGCAGCCTTCCCAGTCGAGCGAGGCGCGCAGTCCGTCAGCGCCGACGATGAGGTTGCCGTTGCGGAAGTCGCCGTGAACGACGGTGATGCGCTTCGGCGCCGGCGGGATGTTGCGCTTCAGCCAGTTTAAGCAAAGCGTGAACGCGGGCGAAGGCTGCAACAACTCGTCGATCGAGCGGCGCGATACCGCGAGCGCGGTCTCGAGCGGATGCCCCGCTGGCCGCGGCACGAGCGGGTGCGCTCTCGCGGCGTCGGCGGAGTGAAGGCGCGCGAGCGCGGCACCGCATTGCCGCGCCATCTTCGCGCCGAGGCCCGGCGTCTTCTCGACGAGGCGCAGCACTTGGCGCGGAATCGTCTCGCCCGCGATCTGCGTCGTGATGAAGAACGGTCCGCCGACACACGACGTGTCGCTGGTCGCGAAGTGCACGTGCGGCACCGGCATGCCCGCGGCCTCGGCGAGCTGCAGGTTCGAGGCCTCCACCTCGATCGGGTTCAGCTGCATCGCCGCGAACGGCACGATCGTGGCGACGAGCTTCGTGCGCTCGCCGCCCGCGACCGCGTCGAACAGCATGTTGCGCCGCCGCGCGCCCGCCGAGGCCTGCGTCATGTTCTCGATCGCGACCTGCTTGCCCCACTGCTGCGAGAGGAACGCGGCGAGCCCCTTCGACGTCTCGTCGATCACGCTCATCGGAGCTGCTCCCCGGCGAAGTCGTAGTCGTCATGTCCCGGCTTCGCGATCGCGAGCTTGCCGCGCACGATTTCGAGCAGCGCCGGGAACGCTCGCCGCTCGAGCGCCGCGTCGTGGCCGGCGTCGAGGCGCGCACACAGCGCCGCGCTCAGCTCGCGCGCGCCGCGGCCGCCCGCGGGCTCCCCTAACACCTCGGTGAGCAGCGCAATCTCGCGCGCTTCGTGCGCCGGCCCGAGCTGCGCCTCGCGCTCGAGGATGCGGCACAGATTCCCCGCGACGCGCACGTTGTGTTGCAGGCCGCCCTTCGTGGCGGCGAGCACGTCGCCCTCGAGTAAATCCGCGATCGTTGCGAGCAGCTCGCTCGCGGTGGGCCGATCCTGCATGCGCTCTCTCCTGCAACGAGCGCGCACGATATCGCCGCAGAGCGCCCGGTTTCGAGCGCCCGCGCTCGTGCGCTCGCACGGGGCTGCGGTCAGACGCTTCGCGTGTCGTGCCTCACGCCCCAGGGCAGCGTCGTGCTCGCGATCATGCCCTCGAGAATCTGTGGCGGTTGGTGGTAGTGCCGCGTCCTCGAAGCCAGGCCCAGCGCGGCCGCCACGTGTGCGAGCGTTTCGGGGCAATAGCCGTAGCTGCGGATGCGCGACACGCGGCCGTCGACTTCCTCGAAGCGCGTGATTCCGCAGAGCCAGTCGCCGTCGCGCACGCTGGCGACCAGCCACTCGCCGCGGAACTCGCGCGCCTCCGCGCGCACTGCGCTCTCGGCGAGCGAGCTGGCGACCCACACGCCGTCGTTTCGCCGGCCGCCGCCGACCCCCATCACTTCGATCGTCACCGTCTCGAGCAGGATCGCCGTCACGCGCGCGACGTCGCGCGCGTTGAAGGCAGCCACGAAGCGGTCGACCAGCTCGCGCGAGGGCCTCCCGTGGTGAACCCGATCGGGCTCCGCGTGCAGTCGCGCGCGCCCGCGGTGCAGGGCCGCCTTCACCGCGCCGACGGTCGTCGACAGCACGTCGGCGATCTCGGCGTGCGACAGCTCGAAACCCTCCGCGAGCACGATCGCGGCGCGCTCTTGCGGGCTCGCGCGCTCGAACAGCAGCTCGCCGGCCTCGCGCGCTGCGAGAGGAGCAGAAACCTCTGCCGCGATCGACTCGGGCGCGTCGTGCGACTCGTGGCTGCGTCGACGCGCGGCGTCGATCCAGAGGTTCGTCGCCACGCGCAGCAGGTACGCGCGCGGATTCGCGACGCGGCTGTGCTCGCCATGGAGGTCTCCGCGGCCGATCGCCGCGAAACCGCGCAGCAGCGTCTCCTGCGCGAGATCCTCCGCGTCCCAGACGTTCCCGCACATCCGCAGGCAGTAGGCGTGAAGGTTCGGGCGGAAGGGCTCGAGCGTGTCCACGTAACGAAACCACGCAGCTCGCAGCGCGCGGGCCAGCTCGTCGGTGACGGGCTCCAGCATCGTGGGCACCTCCCTCACGAAGACGGCCAGGCGCTCCCTCGGGATACGGCCGACCTCGAAAAATCGTGCTCACCGCACCCCCGGCATCACCTCGCTCGCGAGCCGCTGCGCCGCTGCAGCGGCTTCCTTCGGGTCGACGCCCGCGGTGGCGCCGATCAGCACGAGCTTCGTGAGACCCAGGCCGACGAGCTCGCGCAGGCGCGCGATGCACGCGGCGGGCGGACCCACCACCGCGAAGCGGTCCACGAACGCGGGCGAGAGCAGGCCCGCCTGCGCGGAGTCGCCGCGCGTGTGCTGCGTCATGTGGTAGCCGCGGTGCACCGAGGCGAGCACTTCGCGCTGCACCTCGCTCGCGGGGCCGGCGACGCGGCCGTGCATCACGCTGAAGCGCGCGAAGGTGCTGAGGCCGCCGCGCACGAGCGTGCGCGCGACGGCGACGTCGGGGTGCGTGGCGACGTTCACGAACGCGCCGATCCGCAGCGACGCGGGATCGCGCCCCGCAGTGCGCGCGGCGTCGCGCGCCGCGGCGATGCCCCACGCGATGCGCTCCGGGTCCGCGCCCACCGCGAGCAGCACGCCGTCCGCGTGACGCGCCGCCGCCTCGATCACGCGCGGGCCGGTGCACGCCACCTCCACCGGCACCTTCGCGAGCTCGCGCGGCAGCGAGTGCAGCTTGCTCGCCTTCGGCGCGTCCGCGAGCCCTAATGACTCGACCGGCGGCGCGGCGCGTTCGTCGAAGCCGACGCGCGCGAACGCCACCTCCTCGCCGCGCAGATACGCCTGCAGCTCCGCGAGGTAGCGCTCCAGCACGGCGACGCGCGCGGGAGCGCGCCCGAGATGCGCGAGCGCCGAGTCGCCGCGCCCGATGCCGAGCACCGCGCGTCCACCCGAGATCGCGTGAACGCTCGCGATCGCGGATGCAGTCGCCGCGGCGACGCGCGTCGCCGGGTTCGTCACGCCCGTCATCAGCTTCACGCGCTCCGTCTCGCGCGCGGCGAGCGCGAGCGCGATGTACGCGTCGCCCGACAGATTCTGCGAGTCCACCACCGCGAAGCCGTCGTAGCCCGCTCGCTCCGCCCGCTGTGCCTGCGCGCCCGCGCTGCGCGCGTCGGCGACGCCGAGGGTCCAGAGCTCGAGGGGGGCAGGCATCGAACTCACACTCCTGGCTGGGAAGAACTCCTCAGCACTGCGCGCATCGCGAGGCGGTTCAGCTGCGCGGCACCGTAGAGGACGGGCGCGAAGATGCTGATCATCGCGTAGGCCCCGAGGTTCCCCGAGATCGCGTCGAACGTGTAGATGTCCGGCCGATCGCCAATCGTCAGCACGACGAGTCGCAAAAACCCGGAGAAGATGAGAACGGAGACCGGGATCGCGAGGTACGGCGCCAACCAACGCGACCAGCGCGAATCGGACGCCCAAGAGGAGCGGAAGATCAGCGCAATCAGCACGCCGGTAGTCACTGCGGCTAGAAAGCTCGCGGACCTCGTCCGCCAATCGTCGAACGGAATCACGGGGTAGTTGAAGTCCTGCACGCCCTTGTCGAACGCGAGCGCCAGGCAGAACCAGGCCGCGCCTGAAAGCGCTCCAGCGACGACGAGGCGCCGGTGGTTGGGGGTCTCTCTCACCTTCGCAGCACCTCGGCGATCTCCTCGTCCTCGAACCCCATCTCCCGCAACACCGCCTCGGTGTGCTCCCCGAGATGCGGCGGACCCTGTCTCACGTCGGTAGGTGTCAGGGAGTAGCGCGGCGGCGAGCGCAGTAGGTGGAGCGCGCCTGCGTGGGCGTCGGGCACTTCGACGAGCACGTGGTTCGCGACGGCTTGGTCGTCGGCCGTGAAGCCGGCGAGGTCGTTGATCACGCCGATCGGCGCCTCGTACTTGCGCGCGCGCTCCTGCAGCTCCGCGTTGGTGTGCTTGCCGATCTCGCCGCGGATCAGCTCGTAGAGTGCGGGCGCGTTCATGATGCGCGCGACGAGGCTCTCGAAGCGCTTGTCGCTGATCGCGTCCTCGCGGCCGAGCACGCGCATCACCGCCTCGAACTGGCGGTTCTCGATGATCACGATCGCGACGTGACCGTCTTTGGTCGGCCACGCGGTGTAGAGGCCGTCGCCGACGCCGGGCGGCGGAGGCGGCGGCTCGCCGAACAGGCGCGGACCCAACACGTCGGGCAAGAGGAAGCTCGCGAATGCGTCGAGCATCGGGACGTCGACGCGTTGGCCCCGACCGGTGCGCTCGCGCTCGAAGAGCGCTGCGAGCGTCGACCAGGCCGCGGTCATGCCGCTGGTCTTGTCCGCGAACAAGTTCGGGATCAGCTTCGGCGGGCCCGCGCCGCCGAGCACGCGCGCGAAGCCACTGCGCGCCTGGATCACCATGTCGTACGCAGGCTGATGCGCGTCGGGGCCGTCGGGGCCGAATCCGCTGATGGCGGTGTAGACGAGGCGCGGGTTCTCGCGCGCGAGCCGCTCGTAGCCGAGGCCGAGGCGGTCCATGACGTCGGGGCGGAAGTTCTCGATCAGCGCGTCGGCCTTTGCGGCGAGCTTGCGCAACACGCGCTGCCCCGCCTCCTGCTTGAGATCGAGCACGACGCTGCGCTTGTTACGGTTCACCTGCGCGAACAGGCCCGTGATCGAGCCCTTGCGCTCGCCCATCACGCGCGTCGAGTCGCCACTCGGCGTCTCGATCTTGATCACGTCGGCGCCGAGATCGCCGAGGATCTGGGCGCACAGCGGGCCCGAGATGATGGTGGAGAGGTCGAGCACGCGCAGACCGCGCAGCGGTCCGGTGCTCGCAGTTCCGATTCCGACGCGCATTTCAGCCATCTCGTTTGGGCTCCGCTCGCCTGCGGCTTCTCGAGCCGCGTTCGAACGATACGCGAATGGCGCACGCGATCGGGAAGGAATCTCGGTCGCGGTAGCGTCTCGCCATGCTCGCCCGCGAAGTCGCACTCCGAGAGTCGCTCGCCTTCGTGTCGCGCTGGCTCGCGCCAGCGTCGCGTGTGCTCGAGGTCGGCTGTGGCGCCGGCGACCTCGCCGCGGCGCTCGGCGCGGCGGGCCACCGCGTCGTCGCGATCGACGCGCATCCCGAGCGCGTGGCCGAGGCGCGCGCTCGCGGAGTCGATGCGCGGCAGGCGGCCTTCCCCGACTTCAGCGCCGACGCGTTCGACGCGGTGCTCTTCACGCACTCGCTCCATCACGTGCACGACCTCGCCGGCGCCGTCGCGCGCGCGCGCGAGTTGTTACGCCCAGGCGGGCCGCTCGTGATCGAGGACTTCACCTGGGACGAGCTCGATGCGGGTAGCGCGGGGTGGGCGTACGCCTACTTCGCTGCGCGTCGCGATGAGCTGCGCGCGCCCGAGCGCATGTGGCGTCACGACGGCGACGTGCTCGCGACGTGGCGCAAGCACTTCATCGAGCACGAGCTGCACGGCGCGAGCGCACTGCGCGCGGCCCTGGCAAGGCACTTCGCGACGGAGTCGAGCGGAGCGGTGCCGTACTTCTTTCGCTTCGCGTGCTTCTCGCTCGGCGACGCGGAGAACGGGGCCGAGCTCTCAGAGAGCGTGCTGCGCGACGAGCGCGCCGCGATCACGCGCGGCGAGCTCGCACCGCTCGGCTGGCAGCTCGTGCTGCGCTGACCCGCGCCCCGGTGCATCCTCGCGCGTTCACGACGAGGAGCGCGCGATGTCTGATCCGTATGCCGAGTACACCGAGCTGAAGTTCGAGCGCCCGAAGCCGGGCGTGCTCGCGGTCGTGCTCGACGCGCCGGGGCTCAACAGCGTGAACCAGCGCATGCACCGCGAGCTCGCCGACGTGTGGCGCACGATCGACCGCGATCCGGAGACCCGCGTCGCGTTGTTACGGGGCGCCGGCAAAGCGTTCTCCGCCGGCGGCAACTTCGACATGGTCGAGGCGATCATGGGCGACTACGCCACGCGCGTGCGCATCCTGCGCGAGGCGCGCGACCTCGTTTACAACGTGCTCGATTGCAGCAAGCCGATCGTCTCCGCGATGCATGGCCCCGCGGTCGGCGCGGGTCTCGTCGCGGGCGTGCTCGCCGACGTGTCCGTCGTGGGCCGCACGGCGCGCATCATCGACGGCCATACACGCCTCGGTGTCGCTGCGGGCGATCACGCGGCGATCTGCTGGCCGCTGCTGTGCGGCATGGCGAAGGCGAAGTACTACCTGCTGACGTGCGACACGCTCACGGGCGAGGAAGCGGAGCGCATCGGGCTCGTCTCGATCTGCGTCGACGACGCGCAGGTGCAAGAGCGCGCGCTCGCGGTGGCCGAGCAGCTCGCGAACGGCGCGCAGGGCGCGATCCGGTACACGAAGCAGACGCTGAACCTCTGGTACCGCCAGTTCGGCGCCGCCTTCGACGCCTCGCTCGCGCTCGAGTTCATCGGCTTCGGCGGCCCCGACGCGCGCGAAGGCGTCGCCTCGCACCGCGAGAAGCGCGCGCCGAAGTTCTCAGGGCCGACGGCGGAGTAGCCGGTCCCGCAGCTCTCGCCGCAGCAGCTTGCCCGCGGCGTTCCGTGGGAGCGCGTCCGTGAAGACGAACGCGTCGGGCGTCTTGAAGCGCGCGAGGCGCGCGGCGCAGTGGGCGCGCAGCGCGACCTCGTCGATCCGCGCGCTGGGGCGCGGCACGACGAACGCGACTGGCCGCGCGCCGAAGCGCTCGTCCGCGCGCGCGACCACGCCGGCTTCGAGCACGTCCGCGTGTTCGTGTAACGCGTTCTCGATCTCGGCGGGATAGACGTTCTCCCCGCCGCTCACGATCAGGTCGGTCCGGCGATCGAGCACTTCGAGTCCGCCCTCGTCATCGAGGCGGCCGACATCGCCGGTACGCAACCAGCCGTCGCGCAGCGCGCGCGAGGTCGCGACT
This sequence comes from Deltaproteobacteria bacterium, assembly GCA_016875395.1. Taxonomy (NCBI): domain Bacteria; kingdom Pseudomonadati; phylum Myxococcota; class Myxococcia; species Deltaproteobacteria bacterium. The sequence goes on from VGRF01000005.1 coordinate 31,493, forward strand.
TCATTCCCGACATAGCGAGTCATTAGGGTCTCGCCGCGCACACAGATCTCGCCCTCGCTGCCCGGGGGCGCGAGCGCGCCATCCTCGTTCATGATCCGCAGCTCGGTCCCGGGCAGCGCGCGCAGCCGCCCGCCGAGCGGCTCGCGCTTCTCGGCTGGCGCGCGCGTCGCCACCTGCGACGCCGCTTCGGTGAGTCCGTAAGTGGGCGCGATCGGGAAGCCAAGCGCTGCGGCCCGCGCGAGCAGCGGCGCGGGCGCGGCCGCGCCGCCGAGCAGCACGCAGCGCAGCCTGGGTGGAGGCGGCCGCTCGCCCCACGCGTCGAGCACGCGCGCGAGCATCGTCGGCACGAGCGACACGAGCGCGATGTGCCCGCTCGTGAGCTCGGCGACCACGGCGCCTTCGTCGAAGCGGTCGTGCAGCACCGCGCTCGCGCCGGCGAGCGTGCAGCGCACGAGAATCGAGAGGCCGCCGATGTGGAACATCGGCATGCACGCGAGCCAGCGCTCGCCGGTCGCGAGGCCGATCGAGCGCTCGTGGCCGCGTGCGCTTGCGCGCAGCGCGCGCTGCGAGAGTTCGGCGGCTTTCGCTTCGCCCGACGTGCCCGAGGTGAACAGCCACAGCAGCGCGCGCTCCTCGCCTCGAGCGAGCGTGTCCGCATGTCGAGCCGAAAGCCGTTGCCCAGAAACGTGCGTGAGCGTCGGCTCGAGGGACGGGCTCTGCGCGTCGACGCGAAACGCTGCGATGCCACAGCCTGCGGCGAGCGCGCTCGCGCGCTCGACGCTCGAGGGCTCGGCGACGATCGCGCGCACGCCGCTCGCCGCGAGCTGGCGCGCGAGCTCCGGCTCCGTGAGTCGTGCGTTCAACGCGAGCAGCGTGCAGCCGAGCGACTGCGCGGCGTGCAGCAGTAGCGCGACTTCGAGCGCACCCGCGGCGAGCAGCGCGATCGCCTCCCCCGGCGCGACGCCCTGGACGTGCAGCGCGGCTTGGAGAGCCCGCGCGCGTCTCCCGAGCTCTCCGTAATCGATGCACACGTCGCCAATCACCAGCGCCTCCGCGGCGCTGCTGCGAGCGGCTCGCTCGGCGAGCCAGCTCAAGCGGCGATCTCCCACCGCGGTGCGGTTGCGCACGCAGAGAGCGCATCGGGATCGGGCGCCACGCCGAGGCCGTCGCCCGCCGGCAGCCGCATCACGCCGCCCTCGACCGGGAGCGTGGCGAGATCGCGCGCGAGCAATGCCCCGGTTGCGAGACCGCAGGCGCGCTCGCCGAGCGGGAGCGTCGTGGCGCAGTGCAGCGCCGCGGCGACGCCGATCGCCGAGTCGAGGAACGAGGTGACGACGACGTCGACGCCGGCGTCCCCTGCACGGGCGGCGACCGCGCGCGCGGAGCGCGGGCCGCCGAGCAGCGCAGGCTTCAACACGAGCACGTCGCAGGCGCGCAGCGCGAGCGCATGCGAGATGGTGTCCACGTCGCCCGCGCCCTCGTCGAGCGCGATAGGCACGAGCGCCCGGGCGCGCAGGCGCGCGCAGGCCTCGATGTTCGCCACCGGCTCCTCGACGTACTCGGGCGCGAAACGCGCGAGCGCAGTGAGCGCCGCACTCGCCTCGACTTCCGTCCACCCGCCGTTCGCGTCGAGGCGAAGCCGCGCCTGCGCGCCGATCGCCTCTCTCAGCACCGCAACGCGCGCGACATCTTCGGCCAGGGGCGCCGCTCCGACCTTCAGCTTGAAGCTCCGGTAGCCGCTCGCCGCGAGCCGCTCGGCCTCCCTCGCGACCTCGTGGGGAGCACGGGCGGAGAGCAGCGCGTTCACGGGAACGGCTTGCCGCGCAGAGCTCTTCGCGAGGCTCGCCGCGAGCGGGACGCCGCACTCGCGCGCCGCGAGGTCGAGGAGCGCGCACTCGAGAGCTGCGCGCGCGAGCGGCGGACCGGCGATTTGCCGGGAGAGCAGGTCGCTCGCGCATTTCTGCAACAAGTGCGGCGCGGCGCGCTGCAGCCACGCCTCGGCCTGCGCGAGCGACGCGCCCGGCCAGCCCGGCAGCGGCATCGCTTCGCCGTGGCCCCTCGCATTCCTCGCTTCCAGCGTGAGCAGCACGCCTTCGCGCTGCGCGATCGCGCCGCGCGCGGTCGCGAGCGGCACGCGCAGCGGAAGCGCGAAGCGCTGAAGCGAGATCCGCTCGATCACGCCGGCCAGGCCCAGCCGATCGCGCACAGCACCCCATGTGCGAGGCCGAGCTGCGCGGTGCGCGCGAGCACGGCGTTGAGGGCAGTGCCGCGCGCGTTCGGGCCGCCGGCGAGCACAAGGCGCGCGAGTGGGAACGCGAGGCGCGCGCCGAGCAGCGATGCGAGCAGGACGGGGCGCGCGAAGACAGCCGCGCTCGCGAGCGGGGCGAGGCACGCGAGCGCGATGAGCGCGGCGTAGAGCCGCCGCGTCGCGGCGTCGCCGAGGCGCACCGCGAGCGTGCGCTTGCCCACGCGCGCGTCGCTCTCACGGTCGCGCAGGTTGTTCACGACGAGCACCGCGGTCGCGAGTGCGCCGACCGAGACCGAGGCCGCGAGCGCCTCGGGCGAGATGAGAAGCGACTGCACCCACGCGCTCCCCACGACCGCGACGACACCGAAGAACAAGAACACGAACGGCTCGCCGAGTCCGTAATAACCGAATGGGTAGTGGCCGCCGGTGTAGGCGAGCGCCGCGGCGATCGAGGCGGCGCCGATCGCGAACACGGGCCAGCCCGCGACGAGCGCGAGGCTCGCGCCGAGCGCGCCCGCGATCGCCAGTGCGGCGCCCGCGCCGCGCTTCAGCTGCGCCGTCGTGAGCCAGCCGAGCGCCGCCGCGCGCGGCGGGCCCACGCGGTCCGGGCCGTCGGCGCCGCGCTGCGCGTCGAACGCGTCGTTCGCGAAGTTCGCCGCGACTTGCAGCGCGAGCGCGCAGCCGAGCGCCGCCAGGGCGGGTAGCGCCTGCGCCCCGCCCGCGCCGAGCGCAACAGCCGTACCCACTACTACGGGCGCGGCAGCGAGAGGCAGCGTGCGCGGCCGCGCCGCGAGCCACCAGGCGCGCGGCGCGCTCGGAGTCGTAGTTGTTACGGACGCCACGGGTAGCGCGCGAAATCGGGCTGACGCTTCTCGACGAATGCGTTGCGACCTTCCTGCGCTTCCTCGCTCATGTAGAAGAGCAGCGTCGCGTTGCCCGCAAGCTCCTGTAGGCCGATCTGTCCGTCGCAGTCCGCGTTGAACGCGCTCTTCAGACAGCGAATCGCGAGAGGGCTGTGCTCGAGAATGCGGCGGCCCCACGCCACGCCGGTGGCCTCGAGGTCCGCGAGCGGAACGACGCAATTCACGAGGCCCATCTGCTCGGCCTCGCGCGCGCCGTATTGCCGGCACAGGTACCAGATCTCGCGCGCCTTCTTCTGGCCGACGCTGCGCGCGAGATAGGACGCTCCGAGGCCGCCGTCGAAACTGCCGACGCGCGGGCCGGTTTGGCCGAAGCGTGCGTTCTCGGCCGCGATCGTCAGGTCGCACACCACGTGCAGCACGTGGCCGCCACCGATCGCGAAGCCAGCCACGAGCGCGATGACGGGCTTCGGCATGCCGCGGATCAGCTTCTGCAGCTCGAGCACGTTGAGGCGCCCGATGCCGTCGCCGCCGACGTAGCCGTCGTTCCCGCGCACGCGCTGATCGCCGCCGGAGCAAAACGCGTCGGGGCCGTCGCCGGTGAAGAGGACCACACCGACGCGCGCGTCGTTCTTCGCGCGCGTGAAGGCGTCGATCAACTCGATGATCGTCTCCGGCCGAAACGCGTTGCGGACCTCGGGTCGCGCGATCGTGATCTTCGCGAGGCCTCCGCCGTCGGTTTCGAAGCGGATGTCGGTGTAGTCGCGGGCCGTCTTCCAGCCCACGGCGGGCTCGAACGGGGGCATCGGTGCGTTGGACATGGCGTCTCCTGGTGGGCGTGAAGAAAAATCGAAGTGGTTAGGGAAGCGCGCGCGACGGCGCGCTTGCGCCTGCGCGCGCGAAGAAGTCGAGCGCGAGTGCGGCGAAGGCGTCCGGCGCATCGAGGTGCACGGCGTGCCCCGCGGCTTCGATGACGCTCGACTCGCCGCTCGGCGAGATCGCTGCGAGCTGCGCTGCGATCGCGCGGAACTTCGCGTCCTCGGCGCCCGCAACGAAGCACGCCGGCGCGGCAAGGCGCTCGAGCGCGTCGTGCAGTGGCGGCTGCGCGCCAGAGCCCATGCCGCGCAGGCTGTTCGCGAGCCCGTGGGGCCGATTGCGCAGCCGCTGCGCGCGCGCCGCGGCGAGCGCTTCGGCGCCGAGGCGCGCTTGGCTCGCGAACAGCGGCAGCGCCATCCAGCGCTCCACGAATGGGGCGATCCCGTCGCGCTCGATCGACGCGGCGAGGGCCTCGTCGTCCCGCACGCGCGCCGCGCGCTCGTCGTCGTGCACGAGCCCCGCGCTCGCGCCGACGAGCACGAGCGAGCGCACGCGCGCGGGATGGAAGGCGGCGACCGCTAGCGCCGCTCGCCCTCCCATCGAGTAGCCGAGCCAGTGCGGCGCACCGATGCCGAGCACGTCGCAGAGTGCGTCGAGCTGCGCGGCGCAGGCCTTGATCGCGTAGGGCGCGAGCTCGCGCGGCGCATCGCTCGCGCCGTGGCCGACGAGGTCGACGCGCACGACGCAGTGCCGATCGCGCAGGCGCTCAGCCACGCCGTCGAGGCTCTCGCACGCACCAGTGAAGCCGTGCAGCGCCACGACCGGCGTGCCCTGGCCCTCGCGCACGACGTGCAGGCGCACGCCGCACACTTCGACGTCGAACGCGCTGGCGTTCACGCGCACGCCTCCGCCGCGGCGTCCTGCGCCACGCGCGCGAGCGCGCGAAACGCGGTGACGTTCGCTGCTGGATCCACGGGCACTTCGATCACCGAGACGCCGCCGCGCGCGAGCGACGTCTTCAGCGCCGCGCGGAAGTGCTCCCACGAGCCGACGCGCTCCCACTCGATTCCGAACAGCTCGCTCGCCTTTCGGAGCGGCAGGCCATGAGGCGTGTGGAAGAGGCGCTCGAACGCGATGGACTCGCGGTGCTCGGCGATCGGCAGGAAGGAGAAGATTCCGCCGCCGCCGTTCTCGATCAGCACGATCGTGAGATCGCGCGCGTCGCGCACCGCGGCGAGGCCGCCGAGATCGTGCAGGAACGCGAGGTCGCCGGTGAGCAGCGCGACCGGGCCGGGCCACGCAGCGGACGCGCCGAGTGCGGTCGAGGTCACGCCGTCGATGCCGTTTGCGCCTCGGTTGACGAGTACGCGCAAGCGCCGAGAGGAGGCCGGCGCGAACGCGTCGACGTCGCGGACCGGCATGCTGTTCGAGAGGGCGAGCAGCGCGCCATCCGGCAGCGCGGCGGCGAGCTCGCGCGCGAGGTGCGGCTCGAGCAGCGCAGCCTCGGCGTCGAGCGCGTGCGCCACCGCGGCTTGCGCGGCGCGCTCGGCGTTCGCGAACGCGCTCTGCCAGCGGCTTACCCGCGCGCGATCACCGAGCGCGTCCGCGGCATGGGTGAGAAGCGCCCCGGGATCACTCGCGCTGCGCGCGGTCGCGAGGCGGCTCACGTCGCTGAAGCGCGCCGCGGAGTCGATCAGCCAATAGTCACTCGGCGCATGCGACTCGAGCCAAACCCGCAGCGCCTTGCTCGTGGGCGCGCTGCCGAGGCGCAGCACCGCGCGCGGTGCGTGGGCGCGCGCGAACGCGCCGTCGCGTAAATACAGCTCGTAGGCGGCGGCGACGTTCGCGCTCTCGACGTGTGCGCCGAAGCGAAGCTGTGATGCGGCGTCGGCGAGCACGGGCCAGCCCGACGCGCGCGAAAAACGCACCGCCGCGTCCGCGAGATCGCTCTGCAGCGGCAGGGGCCCCGCGACGATCACGCCGCGCTCTTCGCGCCGTGTGAGTGCGGCGAGCGCGTCGATCTCGGCGAGCGACGGCGACGGGAGATCGTTGCGCGCGAGCACGTTTTCGCTCGCGAGCGGCGCAAGTGGCGCGAGTCCGTGCGGCGGTGTGAGCGGTTCGCGCAGCGGCCAGTTGAGATGCACGGGGCCCGGGTTCGCGCCCTGCGCGTGGGCGAGTGCGCGGTTGGCCACGCTGCGCGCGACGCGCTCGGCCGCAGCGCCCGCCTCGGGCAGCGGCAGCTCGTGGAACCAGCGAACGTGGCTCCCGTAGAGCCGCACCTGATCGATCGTCTGCCCCGCGTCGCAGTCGCGCAGTTCCGGCGGCCGATCCGCGCTGAGCACGATCAGCGGCGTGCCGCCGTAGTGCGCCTCGATCACGGCGGGGAAGTAGTTCGCCGCCGCGGTGCCGGACGTACACAAGAGCAGCGTCGGCGCGCCGGACGCCATCGCGAGGCCGCGCGCGAAGAATCCGGCGGAGCGTTCGTCGAGCTGCACGAAGATGCGCAGCCCGAGCGGCTCGCAGCGCAGCGCGGCGACCGCGAGCGGCGCGCTGCGCGATCCCGGCGAGAGCACGCAGTGGCGCACGCCGCCCGCGACGAGCGCGCGGAAGAACTCCGCCGTCATCGTTGCGGTGGCGGCGGGATCAGCCGCGCGCATGCGACGTCTCGCGCAGCGCGTGAAACACGGTGCGCAGCTTGAGGCGCGTCTCGCGCTGCTCGGCCGCCGGCTGCGAGCCGGCCACGATGCCTGCGCCGGCGTAGAGACGCGCGTGCTCTCCGCGCAGCAGCGCGCAGCGCAGCGCGACGAACAGCTCGCCGTCGCCGCGCGCATCCTGCCAGCCGATCGCGCCCGCGTACCAGCCGCGCTCGAGCGGCTCGTTCGCCGCGAGCCAGCGCGCGGCGGCTTCGCGCGGCGCGCCCGCGACGGCGGGCGAAGGGTGGAGGCGCGCGGCGAGGTCGAGAGCGCTCGCGTACGCGCTCGGGGCGAGCCGCCCGCACACGCGCGTTTCGAGATGCTCCACGTCGCCGGCGGCGAGCGGACGCGGGGCCGCGGGCTCGCTCAGCGCGTCGCACAGGGGCGCGAGCGCGCTGCGCAGCGACGCCACCACGTGCTCGTGCTCTGCGCGTTCCTTCGCGCTGGCGAAGAGCGTGGAGCGCGCGCGTGAATCGCGCGCCGCGCTGCGCCCGCGCCGCGCGGAGCCTGCGAGCGCCTGCGCCTCCACCACGCCGCCCGCGAGGCGCACGAGCAGCTCGGGTGTCGTGCCGAGAAACGCGGGCCCGCGGCGCTCGAACGATGCGTGAGGAGCGAGCGCGAACGTCGCGCCGCGGGGATGCGTCGCGCGCAGCGCGCGCAGGATGTGCGCGACCGGCGCGCGCACGCCGCGGCAATCGATCGCGCGCGCGACGACGAGCTTGTCGATCTCGCCCTTCGCGATCGCATCGAGTGCCTCCGACACGAGTCGCCGATAGCCGCGCGCGGGCCGCAACAAGCGCAGCGGGCTCGCGTCGCTCCGAGCGGGCGGCTGCGAGTGCGCCGCCGCGTGAGCCCACGCCTCGGCCTCGGCGCGCGCCGCGTCGAGCGCAGCGAGCGCGACCTCGCGCGGGTCGCCGGGCTCGATGCGAGTCGACCACGCGAGCCGCGCGCCGCGCGGGTCGCGGGCGAGGAGCGCGCGCGGCAGCACGAAGCGGCAGCTTCCGAATGCGCGCCACGGGCCGTCCTCGCGTGGCGCTTCGTGCGCGAAGGCGAAGCCGCCCACCCAGCGCGCATCGGCGCCCGGCGCGGCGTGAGTGCGCGCCGCCTGCTCGCGCAGCTGCGCGCTCGCGAGCTCGAGCCGATCCGCGCCATCACTCTCGACCACGGCGCTGGCGCCGAGCGCTGCGAGCGCGACCGATGCGCAGGGGCGCTCGAGCATGAAGCGCTCCTCGGCGCGCGCTGCGGAGAAGGCGTGCGTCGAGTCGAACGCGGCTTCGTGCGCCGCGAGCGCGCGGCCCGCGACGACGAGCTGCGCGAGGCCGCTCGCGCGCGCCGCGGCGAGCGCGGCGTCGACACACCGTTCGCCCGCATCGCTCACGACTTGCGCTCCGCGATCACGAGCTGTGCGGCTCCGAACAGGAACCTGCGCTTGCGCAGCGCGGTGAAGCCCGCGCGCTCGATCATCGCGAGTAGCTCCGCTTCGGGCGGCAGGTACGAAGTGGACTCCGGCAGGTAGCGGTAGGCCGCGCGGTCGGAGAGCAGCGCGCCGATCAGCGGCACGACGCGATCGAAGTAAAACGAATGGCCCGTTCGCACGAAGCGCGAACGCGGACGATCGACCTCGAGGATCGCGAGCCGACCGCCGGGCCGAAGCACGCGTGCGCACTCCGCGAGAACCGGTTCGAGCGAGATGAAATTGCGCAGCGCGAAGCCGCAAGTGAGCGCACTCGCGCCGCCGCTCGCGAACGGGAGCGCGAGCGCGTCGCCCTGCACGAGCGTCGCGCCGACCTCGCGCTCGCTCGCGCGGCGCAGCATCTCGCGCGCGAAGTCCACGCCGACGACGCGAGCTCCGCGCCTGGCGGCCAGCTCGCAAAGATCGCCCGTGCCGCACGCGAGGTCGATTACGAGATCGCCCGGGCCGACGGCGATCGCGCTCAGCGCGGTGCGGCGCCAGCGCAGGTCGAGACCGAACGTGAGCAAGCGATTCATGAGGTCGTAGCGAGGAGCGATGCGATCGAACATCGACTGCACGAAGCGCCGCTTCGTTTCGGGCGTGGGAATGCTCACGGGCTTCATCGCCACGAAATCTCGAGCTGCCCGGAGGTAGCGGCCCGAAGCGCGTCCTCCACCGCGCGCGCCTCGCCGACATCCGAGAGACGCGCGAGCGCGCGGCGCACGAGCGTGTTGTGGAAGTGCAGCGCGACGAGCCGCGTGGCCTCGGGCAGCAGCTGGCGGAGGAGCGCCGCGAGGTCGAGCGGCGGCACGCTCGGCGATTCCGCAGCGGCGCGCGCGCGTTGCTCGAAGATCGCGATCGCGCGATCGGCGGTGGTTTCGGTCGCGCGCGCGTGTTCGCTGGAGAGCGCGAGCAGCTCCTGGAGGGGCATGCCCGAGCTGAAGATCACCAGCGCCGCGCGGCACATGCCGAGGTCGGACTCGCTGAAGCGCTCCTCGCCGTCGATCGCGACGGGCTGCAGCAGGCCGGTGCGCTGCACCACACCGAGGATCGGCTCCGAGATGCCGGACAGCGCGGCGAGCTCTGCGCGCGTATAGGTGCGCTCGCCGACGCCCTCTGTCAGCAGGGCGCTCAGCAGCTGCGGCGTGGCGGACTTCCGGCCGCGGCGTGCGCCGCGCGGGCGGCCCGGCTGCTTCGCGAGCTGACCGATCTGCTCGAGCTTGAAGCCGCTACGCGCGAGCTTCTGGATCTCGCGCAGCCGCGCGAGGTGCTCGTGGCCGTAATAAGCGACGCGCCCAGCGTGCGTGGGCGGCGCGAGCAGGCCGCGGCGCTGATAGAAGCGCACGGTGTCGACGTTCACGCCCGCGGCCGTCGCCAGCTCTTCTACTCGGTATCGCATGAGCAGTGTCTATAGGAGTAGATACTCTCATGGTCAAGCCTAAGCTCCGACGGTGGTCGCGAGTGAGGTCTGAGAAATCGGCGCGGCCTACATCCACGCGTCGTCGCCGAGGCCGAGCTTCGGCCACGGGCCGGAACAAATCGGCTGGCAGTTGCCGACGCCTTCTCCGCCGCCGACCGGGTCGATCACGCGCACCGCGGTGTCCCGGATCTGGTGGAGGCGGCGCGCTGTCGCGGGCTCGCTGCAGTCGAGGATGCGCTCGCCGTCGAGGTGGCTCGGGCCGCGCCACTCGCCGTGGTGGTGCCCGTCAAAGCCGAAGTAGAGGCCCGCGCCGAGCTGAACGCCGGTGTCGCTCAGCACTTCGAGCGTGATCGGCCGCTCGCGGCCGTCGGCGGTGCGCGCGAGCACGCGGCCTCCGAGCAGGCGGCGATTGCGCGGGTCGAAGCGCAGCTCGGGTGTCAGGTCGACGAGCGCTTCTTCGCGCCCGTCCGCGTGCTCGACCTTCGCGGTGACGTGCTTCTGCGTGAAGCCCGCGCCTTCGATCAGCGTGTAGTGGAGGAACAGGCCGTAGCGAGATCCGTCCGCGCGGGTGAGCAGGGAGGGGCACCAGATCATCTGAAAGCCGAAGCCGGGCGGAATCGCAGGACGCGGCTTCGTGTCGGTGGGCGGCGTGCCTACGTCGTAGCGCACGCCCCACGAGTGATCGCGCGTCGAGACCCAGCTGTTAGGCGACATCTCGATGCGGCGGCCGTCGAGCTCGATCCAGCCCGCGCAGGTCCCGATCTGGTGGTATCGCACGAGCTCCGCCGACGCGCGGAAGTCGTGGCGCATGAACGTGCGCTCCTCGACCGCGGGATTCAGCGCGGCTTCGAACAGCCAGTCGAACGCGAGCGGCTGGCACGAGTTGGCCTCGAGGCGGAAGCGAATCTTGCGGAGCGGCTCCACGACTTCGTAATGGATCGGCCCCGCGAACGTGCGCGATGGATCCGCCGCGAGCTCGCGGCTCGCGCGCACCGTGAGCTGCTCCTTGCCGCGCGAGAGCGCCGCGTAGGCGTCCATCACGTTGCGGTTCGTGTACTTGCCGAGCCCGAAGCCGAGCTGCAGCGAGCCGTCGCGCGCCATCGCCATCGCGCACACCTTCTCGGTCCACGCGGGATCGCTCGTGCCCACGTGCGCGAAAGTCTCCGCGACTTGGTGCGTGAAGGACTCGTCGGCGGGAAGGATGGGTCCGATCGGATTCGTCATGGGTGCTCCAGCTTCGAAACGCGCACAGGGGACGTACGCGCACCTTTACGTGTGAAAGTGCACGTACGTCCCAGGTGCGCGCTTTCGTGCACGTACGTCCCCAGTGCGCGCGCTAGCGCCAGTACGCGCCGCTCAGCATCTGCTCGAGCAGCGGGCGGTGCGGGATCGTGGCGTCGAGGTCGGCGGGCCAGGTGGCTTCGCCGAAGTGCACGGAGCGCGCGTGGATGCGCGCCATGATGATGCCGTGGCGCAGCGCTGCGTAGGCCTCGTACCAGCGCAGGTCGATGCGCTGGCTTGTTAGGCGCGCGTACTCGGCGGCGACATCCGCGGCGCGCAGGAAGTCGGGCATGCCGGGCAGCTTCGCGCCGACGGCGATCATCTGGAAGAACGCGTGCATGAACGAGAGCCAGCCGAGATCGAGGCCACGCGGGCCGAGCGCGGCCATCTCCCAGTCGAGCACCGCCGCCGGCGCGAAGCCGTCGTACATCACGTTGCCGATGCGCGAGTCGCCCCAGCTGATGCGCGCGTCGCCCTCGTCCGCGGGCCAGTGTGCTTCGAGCCACGCGAAGGTGCGCTCGATCAGCGGGTAGCTGCGGCCCTGGCGCATCCAGTCGTAGAAGCGGCGCTGGTTCTCCACGTGCCGCCGCAGCGCCGTCGCGCCCGGCAGCGCGAGCTCGAGGAACTCCGCGCCCTCCTTGTTAGGGTCGATCGCGTGCAGGCGCGCGATGGCGGCGATCGTCGCGTTCTGCAGCGCGCGCTGCTCCGCCGCGCTCGCGTCCTTCAGCCAGCTCGTCATCGGATACGGCATGATGTCCGGTGGCACACGCCCGCTGACGCGCTCCATCACGAAGAACGGGGAACCGATGCGCGCAGGGTCTTCTTCGAGCCAGCGCACGACCGGCACGGGCACGCCACCGCGCGCGGCGAGCTGCATCACGCGGAACTGCTTCGCGAGCTCGTAGCTCGGGAACACGGGCACGTCGCGCGGATCGGGCGCCACGCGCGCGACGAACGCGCCGCTGCGCTCCGCGCCCGCGTCGCGCCAAGTCGCGTCGAACAGCAGCGTCTCGCTCGACATGCCCGTTCCGCTCGGGCTGCCGAGCTGCGCGATGCGCGCGCCGGGCAGCTTCTCGCGGAGCCACGCCTCGAGGTGCGTGCGCGTCTGCTCGACGTCGCGTGTGGAACGCTTCGGCGCCTTGATCTCGTCGGCCATCTCTCTCCCTAACAGTTAGGCGCCATGCGCCGCGACGAGCGGCAGCGTTGCGTGCGTCGCGAGGCCCACTGAATCGCGCGGAGTCGCTTCATGCGGGCAACGTACGCCGTCGGCGCGAGCGGAATCCACCGCCGACCCGCCTTGCAAGCGTCGATGGCGCGCAGTTGGCGCGGTAGCGCGCGTGCGCGTTCTGGCGTTTCCTCGCGTCGCCCACCCGGAGGCCGCGAATGCCCGTCACCACGCACCGCTCGCTCTGCCGCTTCTGCCACGCGCACTGCGCGGTAAAGGTGCGCGTCGAGGACGGGCGCGTCGCGAGCGTGATCGGCGACAAGGACGACCCGCTCTACGCCGGCTTCACGTGCGCGAAGGGGCGCGAGGTGCCGCGGCAGATGGAGCACGCAGAGCGCCTGCTGCACTCGCAGCGCCGCCGCGCGGACGGCACGCACGAGCCCATCGCGAGTGCGCAGGCGATCCGCGAGATCGCGGACAAGCTGCGCCGCATTCTCGATCGCGACGGCCCGCGCGCGATCGCGGCCTACACCGGCACCTATTCGTTCCCGTATCCGCCCACGCAGCCGATGGGCTGGGCCTTCATGGATGCGATCGGGTCGCCCATGCGCTTCACCTCGAACACGATCGACCAGCCCGGCAAGACGATCGCGCTCGCGATGCACGGCAGCTGGGGTGCGGGCCCGCAGGTATTCGACGACTCGGACACGTGGCTCTTGTTAGGGCTGAACCCGCTCGTTGCGATGAGCGGCGGCGTGCCGAACACGAATCCCGCGAAGCAGCTGCATCAGGCGAAGAAGCGGGGCCTCCAGCTGATCGTGATCGACCCGCGGCGAACGGAAGTCGCGGAGCACGCGACCGTCCATCTCCAGCCGAAGCCCGGCGAAGATCCGACCATTCTCGCGGGCCTCCTGCGCGTGATCATCGCCGAGGGCCTGCACGACGAGCGCTTCATCGATGAGCACGTGAACGGCCTCGAGGCGCTCCGCGCTGCGGTGGAGCCGTTCACGCCGGAGTACGTGGAGCGCCGCGCGGGCGTGCCGGCCGCGGAGCTGATCCGCGCGGCGCGCATCTTCGCGAGCGCGAAGCGCGGCTGCGCGAACGCGGGCACGGGCCCGAACATGGCGGGGCACGGCAACGTCACGGAGTACTTGTTACTGGCGCTGATCACCGTGTGCGGGCGCTGGCTGCGCGCGGGCGAGCGCGTGCCGAACCCCGGCGCGCTGCTGCCGCAGTTCCCGGCGAAGGCGCAGGCGAACCCGCCGTGGCAGGCGCACGGCTACGGCGAGAAGCTGCGCGTGCGCGGCTTCACCGACGCCGCGTGCGGGCTCGCGACTGCCGCGCTCGCCGAAGAGATCCTGCTCGATGGGCCGGGACAGGTGAAGGCGCTGTTCGTGCTCGGCGGCAACCCAATGATGGCGTGGCCGGATCAGAAGAAGACCCACGCGGCGATGAAGAAGCTCGAGCTGCTCGTGACGCTCGACATCAAAATGAGCGCGACCGCGAAGCTCGCGCACTACGTCGTCGCGCCGAGAGTTGGCTACGAGGTACCGGGCCTCTCGCTGCCGAACGAGACGCTGAGCTTCTTCGGCGTCGGCTTCGGCTACACGCAGCCCTACGCGATGTACGCGCCGAAGCTGGTCGACCCGCCCGCGGCCTCTGATTTGATCGAGGATTGGGAGCTGTTCTACGGCCTCGCCCAACAACTCGGGCTGCAGCTGAAGCTCTCGTCCTCGTTCTCGTGGGGCCCTTCTGCGAGTGAAGGGCCGACGCCGCTCGACATGCAACGCAAGCCGACCACGGACGAGCTCTACGAGCTGCTGTGCAAGGGATCGCGCGTGCCCCTCGCGACGGTGAAGGCTGGGGGCCGCGGCGCGCTCTATCCCGACGACTCGATCGTCGTCGCCGAGAAAGACGCGGGCTGGACGGGCAAGCTCGACGTCGGCAACGCATACCTATTAGGCGAGCTCGCCGAGATCGCGCGCGAGTCCGCCGCAGACGACGCGCGCTTCGCCTACCGCCTGATCTCGCGGCGTCTCCCCGACATCTACAACTCGAGTGGCCGCGACATCCCGCGGCTCACGCGCAAGTGGACCTACAACCCCGCCTTCATGCATCCCCACGACCTCGCGAAGGAAGGCCTCGCGACGGGCGACACGGTCGAGATCGCAAGCGGCTACGACCGCATCCTCGGCATCGTCGAAGCCGACGACAGCGTGCGCAGCGGCGCGATTTCGATGCCGCACGCGTTCGGCGGCCTACCGGAGGAAGCGCACGAGGTCGCGCGGCTCGGCAGCAACACGGGCGCCCTAACACCTGTCGACCGCGACTACGACCCGATCACGGGCATCCCGCGCATGAGCGCGATTCCGGTGAACGTGCGGAGAGTGAGGGGGATGTGAAAGACAATGATCAATTCAACAGGATCATCGCGCTGGCGAGGCAAGAATTTGCGGAGCTGACGCAACACGTTCCGCGCGCGAGTTTCGTCGATCCGCCAAGCTTGGAGCAAAGTGCTGCCGATCGTTGCGCGGCCCTGGTCGCAACACTTCTTTCGAGAATTGCCTCCCTCAACGTGCTCGTCGCACGGAGAAACCTCGTTTCGCCAGCAATACCGGCGACGCATGACGAACCGGGGGCGCAGTTCCTAAGGGAACACTTGCTTTCAGCCGAGGGCGATCTGAGGGTTCTCGACTCGCGCCTGATCGACATGGGGCGTTCGGCTTCGACGTTCCTGACGTACGGGATCCAGAGCCAGCGAAGGTCGCTGCCTATCTTCGGTTCGCGGTGGAACGATGCGACGGGATCTGGGATTGGAACGACGAGGACTTCGCATTCCAGCAGGAGGATCACGGAGCTGCACTCCGATTGATTGACTCGCCGCTGTTCGACCCGGAGAGTTGGCTCCGAAGGGTGGCAGAGATCCCTCCGTTCGCGATCCGCAAGCCCGAGCATTTGCCGTACCACGTTCGCGTTCGGATCGAGGAAATGAGGCAGCACTACATCTTCGGTTCCTGGATCGGATTCCTTGCAACCGCTCGAGCCCTGATTGAGTTTGCGCTGGTGGATAGATCCAATCGCCTTGGGATCGATCCCTACGTTTATGCGAGGCGATTGAAGGGACTCAGCGAGTTAGTTGAAGAGGCGCGCCCGAACTTGGGGGCGATGTCCACGCGCCTCGCCGCTGTGGTCCGCGCCGCGAACAGCGTTCTGCACCCCAGACGCGATGACAAGTTGGTGACGATCCCACAGCTGATGGAGCGCGAAGCCCGGAGGGGCTTCGAGGTTTGCGTCGCCCTCGTCGAGCGCGTCTACTGATGGTAACTGGCCGCTAGGTCAGCACTCCCTTGTTGCCCAACTCCGCAATCTTCTCCTCGCTGTACCCGAGGATCCCCTTCAGCACCGCGTCGTTGTCGCGCCCGAAGTGGATCGCGGCCTTCGGACGCAGCGGCTCGCAGGCGCTGAGCTTCACGCGGCCGTGCTCGACGTGGGTGGTCTGGTAGATCGAGTGCTCGCACTCGATCCAGTGGCCGCGGTGCTGCATCTGCGGGCACTCGTAGAGCGTCGCGGTGTCGAGGACTTCGTGCGCGGGAACGCTGCGCGCTTGGAGGGCGCGCTCGATCGCGCCGGCTTCGCGCGTCTTGCACCACGCGGCGACCGCCTCGTTCACGGCGGCGCGGTCTTCGCGGCGAGTGATCAGGTCCTCGCGCTGCATCTCGGCGCACAGCGCGCGCCAGTCGCGCTCGTCGCGCACCGAGAGCGCGACCCAGCGATCCTTGCCGGCGCACGGGAACACGTCGTGCGGGAAGTAGCGCTCGTCCTCGTTGCCGCAGCCGCGCACGACGCGGCCGTTCACGCGGTAGTCGAGGTAGCCGGGCGCGGCGAAGTGGAGGGCGCTCTCCGCTTGTGACTGGTCGATGCGCTGGCCGCGACCGGTGCGCTGCTGCTCGGCGATCGCGCCTAACAACGCGAGCGTGTTGTACCGGACCGCGATGAAGTCGGTGTACGCGGCCCATGGACCGGACGGGATGCCGCCCTTCTCGGCTGCGAGGGTCATGTAGCCCGTCACGCTCGCGGCGAGATTTCCGAACCCGGTGAAGCTCCTCCACGGCCCGGTCTGACCCATCAGGCACGACTCGATCAGGATCGCGCGCGGGTTCTCGCGCTGGATCGTCTCCCAGCCGAGGCCCAGGTGGTCGAGTACGCCGGCGCCGAAGGACGAAGTGACGACGTCGGCCCAGCGAATGAGATCGAGAATCGCGTCGCGACCCTCGGGCGTGTGCATTTCGATCGTCACGCCGAGCTTGTTCGCGTTCGCGCTCTGGAAGCCGCCTGCGCCTTCGGGGTGCGGGTTCGCGAACTGGTAGGGCGGGATCACGCGCAGCGTGTCGATGTGCTTGCTCGACTCGACGTGCACGACCGTCGCGCCGTAGTCCGCGAGCACGCGCGTCGCGCCGGGACCCGCGAGCACCCAGAACAGGTCGAGCACCTTGAGCCCCGCGAACGGCAGCTCGCCCGCCGCGCCGGCGCGTACATCTGTTAGGGAGAGCGGCGCATTGCGCTGCTCCGCGCGCACCTCCGCGTCGTGCTCGCCGAGCCGCGGTGCGCGGCGCGTGATGCGCAGCGGCGTCTCGCTGAACTTCGCCCAAGCGCCGGGGTGGAGAAGCGGCGCGCCGTCGAGCGGGCTCGGCAGCGTCGCGGCGAACTCGCGCGCCTTCATCTGCGGACTACTCGTGATCTCGCCCAGATCGAAGACCGGCGCGACGAGCAGGCGGCGCTTCACGCTCTGCTCCATCAGCTCCGCGCTCGTCTTCGTCGCGAAGAACGCGCGCAGCGCGCGGTCGACCGGCTCGTACGAGCTCTCGGGGATGACGCCGCCGCCGATGCGGAGCGCGAAGCTGTTCCAGTCTTCGTCGATCAGCGCGGGATCGCAGCGGCCCTCTTCGGCGAGCCATCCCAACAAGCGCTTCATGAAGTGCCCCGTCGAGGGCAGGAACGCAGGGCCGAGCGTGACCCAGCCGTCCGCGGTGGGATACCGCGTACACAGGAACGCGCCCTTCACGTAGGCGCCGCCCGAGATGCGGCGCGCGGGCGTCTCGCCGATCGCGGCGTCGAGCGCACGGAACTGCGTCGCGAGCGTGGTGGCGTGCTGCATCGCGGCGTCGACGTGCTGGCCGCGCCCGGTCTTCTGGCGCGCGAAGTGCGCGATCAGCGCGCCGACGGCGCCGTCGGCCGCGGCGTGCAGCCCCGCTTGTGGAACCGCGGCGCGCACGGGGCGGCCGTCGGCTTCGCCAGAGAGGAAGAGGGTGCTGCCGGCGGCGAGGCCGATGAGATCGGTGTAGGCGTAGTGCGCCTTCGGACCGTCTTGGCCGAAGCCGCTGATCGAGACGTAGATGAGCGCGGAGTTGATCGAGGCGAGGTCCTCGTAGCCGAGGCCGAGGCTCGCCATGTGGCCGGGCGCGAAGCTCTCGATCAGGAAGTCCGCGCCGCGCGCGAGCTGCTTCAGCTCTGCGCGGCCCGCCTCGGTTGTTAGGTCGAGGACGATGCTGCGCTTGCCGCGCGCCCAGGCCCACCAAGTGAGCGAGCGCTCTTTGTCGCGCGTGTCGCCCGCGAACGGGCCGCGCTCGCGGGCGCTCGACCCACCGGTGGGCTCGATGGCGATGACGTCGCAGCCGAGGTCGGACAGGAGCTGACCGCACAGGATTCCGTCTTCGGTGGAGAGGTCGAGCACGCGGTAGGGCTTGAGCATTCGGGGATTGAATCACAACGAGGGTTGGTGACGGGAGTCGATCGTTGCGGGGTTGCCTTGTTCTCTCGTTCACGGTGCCGCCGCGCGGTCCGGCGGGGGCTCGGCTGCGCTCGGCCGCGTGGGCGCGTCGGGGGATTGCCGTGCCGAGATCGTGCTTTCTGGCGCACTCATCCGAGTGTGCGCGCGCCCACGCCCGGGCACTCGCTCCGCGACCCCCGCCTCCCCGCGCGGCTCCTTGCTGTTACGTCTCCCCGCGTGTGTGTTGGGAGAACCGTGACGCGGCTGCGCCATCGAGGCGCAGCCGCGTCACTTTTCTGTGTCGGCGGCGTGTCGCGCTCGTGCCCCCTCGGCGAATCGTGGTTCGCGGAGCCACGAAGACGCCTCGCGACCGCGGCATCGAGGCGTGATCGCATCTACCGTGCGCGGCATGGCGACCACATTTCCTGCTCCGAGGTTCGTTCGTCTTCCGGAAGTGACGCTCGAGGTGCACGAGGCCGGTGTCGGTCCGGCGGTCGTGATGTGTCACGGGTTTCCCGAGCTGGCGTACTCGTGGCGTTATCAGGTGAACGCGCTCGCGGCGGCGGGGTATCGCGCGATTGCTCCGAATCAGCGCGGGTATGGCTGGAGCGATGCGCCGGCGGCGATCGAAGCGTACTCGCTCGATCACTTGTGCGACGACATGGCGCACCTGCTCGACGCGCTCGGGATCGATCAGGCGGTGTTCGCGGGCCACGACTGGGGCGGCTTCGTGTCGTGGGGGATGACGGTGCGGCATCCCGATCGCTGCCTCGGCGCGATCGGCGTGAACACGCCGTACATGGCGTTCCCGACCACGGAGCAGCTGCGCGCGATCTTCAAGGAAGACGAGAAGCTCTACATCCTGTGGTTCCAAAAGCCGGGCGTCGCGGAAGGCGTGATGGATCGCAATCCGCGCCTCATCTTCGAGAAGATGATGCGCCGCGCGACGGCCCCGCCGGCGGGTCCGCTGTTCCGCGGCGATGCGCCGGTCGACGCGAATCCGTTCCGGCGGCTCGAGTCGATGCCGACCGTGGGCGCGCCGCTCCTGACAAGTGAGGAGCTGGACTTCTACGTGAAGTCGTTCGACCACTCGGGCTTCCGCGGCGGCATCAACTGGTACCGCAACGCGGACAAGGACAAGCGCGTGATGCCCGAGCTCGGCGTGAAGAAGCTCACGCTGCCGTGCTTGATGGTGACGGCGTCGTGGGACGGCGCGCTGCCGCCGCAGGCCGCCGCCGGAATGCGCGCGTTGTGCAGCGATCTCGAGCTGCAGGAGCTGCAGTGCGGGCATTGGACGCAGCAGGAGCAGCCCGCGGCGCTCGCGCGCGTGATGCTCGACTGGCTGCGGCGGAAGGTGGGGTAGTGCAAGCGAAGCGCGCAGCGAGGCGAAGTCTTCGGAGCCGAGCAGCGCAAGCTGAGTCGGGTCGCGACTGACGCGATGGCTGGCCGACTCCTCATCTACGGCGCGACGGGCTACACGGGCAAGCTGCTCGCGGCGCACGCGGCCGCACGGGGGCTCGCGCCGATCGTGGCGGGGCGCAGTGCGCACAAGGTGAAGGAGATCGCGGCGCAGCACGGGCTCGAGGCGCGCGTGACTGCGCTCGACGACGCGAGTGCGCTGCGCGCGATGCTCGACGGCGTCGCGTGCGTGCTGCACGCCGCCGGGCCGTTCTCGGCGACGGCGCGGCCGATGCTCGGCGCGTGTCTCGACGCGCGTGCGCACTACCTCGACGTGACGGGCGAGATTCCCGTGTTCGAGCTGTGCGAGTCGTTCGGGGCGCGAGCGCGCGACGTGGGCGTGATGCTGATGCCCGGCGTCGGCTTCGACGTGGTGCCGAGCGATTGTCTCGCGGCGCACGTGGCCGCACGCGTCCCCGAGCCGCACACGCTGCGCATCGCGATCGATGCGATGGGCACGCCGACGCGCGGAACCGCGAAGACGAGCATCGAGATGATGGGCGTGGGCTGCCTCGTCCGGCGCGCAGGGCGAATCGTCGCGCTGCCGCCCGGCTCGCTGCAGCGCGACTTCGATTTCGGTTTCGGACCGCAGCGCTGCGCCGGCGCGCCGCTCGGCGATCTCGTCACGGCCTGGCACTCGACGCGCGCGGAGAACATCGAGATCTACCTGCGCGCCGGTGTCGGCATGCGCGCGATGCTGCGCGCGAGCGGGCCGCTCGGTCCGCTGCTGCGCCTGCGCGGCGTGCAGCGCGGCTTCCAGCGCATGATCGACGCGATGCCCGAGGGGCCGAACGAGGCGGAGCGCACGGAGCTGCGCGGGCACATCGTCGTGGAGGCGATCGGCGCGCGGGGTGAGACGGCGCGCGCGCGGCTCGACACGCCGAGCGGCTACCAGCTGACGATGCTCGCGGGTGTCGAGATCGCGCGGCGCGTGCTCGCGGGGGAGGCGAAGCCTGGCTACCAGACTCCCTCGACCGCGTTCGGCGCCGACCTCGTGCTCGGGCTCGATTGCGTGCGGACGAATGATTAGGTGCAGCGCGGTTGCGGTTCGCGGAGCCTCGGGCAAGCTGAGTTCCCGCGAGAAGGGGCCGAACGGGTCGTGATGCGCATAGCCAGTCGCCGCCTGTGCTCACTGTTCCGCTGTGGGCTCGTAGTTCTGCTCGCGCTCGGCTGGGCGGATCTCCTGGTCGGCGGCGTTGCTCTGGCGTTCGGGCTTGACGATCACGCGCACGCGACCTCGCTGGTTCGGCACGACGGGCACACGCACGTCGTGTTCGCGCACGAACACGACGAGACTTCGGGTCCCACTCCTCGCGAGATTTCTCTCGAGGGCGGCGACCACGTCTTCGATGTCCCGAGCCCGGGCGATGCCATTCGCTCGAAGCCGAACGCGCTCGAGCGGAACGCGCAGCCGCTCGCGGCGGCCCTGCGGTTGCTCGAAGCGCCCGTGAGAGCTCGCTGCGCGCTGCATGTCGTGCAGTTGCCGCGCTCCCAGCTCAACTCGACGCGGACCGTCGTTCTACGCCTGTGAGCGGGTCGTCCTCGCCGCGCAAATCCCGCGCGGCGGATCGCTGACCTTCCTCATCGCACAGGACGACTCATGCGCACCCACGCTCTCTCGTGGTGCGCGGGTGTACTCGCCGTCTGGCTCGGCATGCCGCTCGCCAGCTACGCCGAGAGCCCGCCACCGTACCCGCTTGGCCGCGGCCTTCCGGCGTTCGAAGCCCCTGCGGAGCCTCGCGAGTCCGCCTCGGTTCCGATCGCTGACCCCCGAGGCGATCTCACGCTCGACGCCGCGCTAGCCGCCGCGCTGCTCGGGAACGCCAACCTCGCGGCGGACGCCTACGAAGTCCGAGCGCGCGAAGCCGCCCTGCTGCAGGCTCACGCGCGACCCAATCCCACGCTCGCGCTCGAGCTCGAAGACTTCGCCGGCTCGGGAGAGTTCCGCGGCGCTCGCTCAGCGCAGACCACGCTGCTGCTCGGGCAGCTCGTCGAGCTGGGCGGCAAGCGCGCAGCCCGCGTGCGCACCGCCGACGCGGACCTTGAAGCCGCCGCGTGGGACTACGAGCTGCGCCGCATCGATGTGCTCGCGCGCACTGCGGGGGCGTTCGCGGCGGTGCTCACCGCTCAGGAGCGCCTGCGGCTCGCGGACGAGTCCGTCGCCCTCGCAAAGGAGACACAGCGCGTTGCGGGCCTTCGGATGCGGGCGGGAATCGCTTCGGCGGCGGAGGAGATTCGCGCGGGTGTGAGTGTCGAGATCGCCGCGGTCGAGCGCGAGCACACCGAGCACGAGCTCGAGACGGCACGGCAGACGCTCGCTTCGATGTGGGGCGGAGAGGAGGCGCGCTTCGAGCGCGCGCAAGGAGATCTCGAGGTGTTGCCCGAAGTTCCTTCAGAAGACTCGCTCGCGCTTCGTCTTGGCGAGGCTCCAGGAGTGGCGCGTTGGCAGGCGGAGCGCGCGCGCCGCGACGCACAGCTCGCGCAGGCGCGCAGCGCGCGCGCCCCCGATCTCACGCTGCACGCTGGCCCTCGGCATTTGTCCGGGCCCGGGAACACGGCGCTCGTTGCCGGCGTGTCGCTGCCGCTTCCTCTCTGGGACCGCCGGCGCGGCGCGATCGCCGAAGCTGCGCAGCGCGCGGCGAAGGGCGCCGCCGAAGCGAGAGCGGAGCGCGTACGCGCGGCGACGGAGATCGCGACCGCTCGAGTCGGTCTCGCCGCCGCCGCAGAAGAGGCGGAGTTGTTACGGACGCGCGTGATCCCCGGCGCCGAGCGCGCCGTGGCGGCGCTGCGCGACGGCTATCAGCGCGGGCGCTTCGCGCTGGTCGAGGTGCTCGAAGCCGAGCGCGCGCGACTCGATGCGCGCACGCAACACCTGAACGCGCTCGCGGAGGCGCATCGCCACGCCCGCGAGCTGGAGCGTCTCACCGGCGCGCCGCTGGAGGTTCGATCGTGATGCGCTCACTCGCGCTGCTGCTCGCGCTACTCGCCATCGGCTGCGATGGCGGCCACGAACATGCCGACGAACACGATCCCGGACACGGCGCCGAAGCCGCCGCTGCAGCCGACTACGAGCGAGGCCCGCATCGCGGCCGCTGGCTCGAGAGCGGCGACTTCGCGGTCGAGCTCTCGATTTTCGAGGACGGCGTACCGCCGGAGTTTCGTGCCTACCTCTACCGCAAGCGCGAGCCCGTCGATCCAGCCGGGGTCGAGCTCTCGGTCACACTGCGCCGCCTCGGCGATCGCGTCGATCGCATCCGCTTCGCGCCCCGCGGCGCGTACTTGCTGGGCGATCTCACGGTCTACGAGCCCCACTCTTTCGATGCCGAGGTGATCGCGCGCGCGGATGGGCGCGAGCACCGCTTCGCGTTTTCGACCTACGAGAATCGCGTCACGATCACTCGCGAGCACGCGGAGGCCGCGGGGATCGTCGTCGCGCGGGCTCGTGCGGAGACGATTCGCGAGCGCATCGTGCTGAGCGGGCGCATTTCGGCGAATGAGGATGCGCTCGCGCACGTCATGCCGCGCTTCGCGGGCGTCGTGCGCACCGTGCACAAGCGCCTCGGCGACGCCGTCGCGCGTGGCGACCTGCTCGCCTCGATCGAGAGCAACGAGAGCTTGCACGCGTTCGAGCTGCGCGCGCCCCTCGCGGGCACCGTGATTGCCAAAGACGTGGCGCCCGGCGAGTTCGTCACGACCGAGCGTGCGCTGTTCGAGATTGCGGACCTGTCGAGCGTGTGGGTCGACCTCGATGTGTACCGCCGCGACTTCGCGCGCCTGCGTCCCGGGCAGCCGGTGTGGGTCGACGCGGGCGATGGCTCGCCGCCCGTCGAGACGAAGCTCGCTTACTTGTCGCCGATCGGAGCCGCGAGCTCACAGACGCTGCTCGCGCGCGCAGTGCTCGCGAACCCGGATCGCTCGTGGCGCCCGGGTTTGTTCGTGACGGCGCAGGTCGAGGTCGGCGCCAACGAGGCGCCGGTGGCCGTAACGACCGGCGCGCTCCAGCGCGTGCGCGACTGGGACGTGGTCTTCCTCGCAGACGGGGACGTGTACGAGGCGCAGCCCGTGGAGCTCGGGCGCAGCGACGGCGAGCGCGTCGCGATCACGAGCGGTCTCGAGGCCGGTCAGTCGTACGTCTCTGCCGGCAGTTTTTTGCTCAAGGCCGAGGCCGGCAAGTCCGGCGCCAGCCACGACCACTGACGAGAGGCGCGCCATGCTCGAATCGATCGTTCGCTTCGCCCTCGCTCGGCGCTGGCTCGTGCTCGGCGCGACGCTCGCCGCGGCTGCGCTCGGCGTGCAGAGCTTCCTGCGCGTGCCGATCGACGCGGTGCCCGACATCACGAACGTGCAGGTGCAGATCAACACCGAGGCGCCGGGCTACGCGCCGGTGGAGGCCGAACAGCGAATCACCTTCCCGATCGAGACCGCGCTCGGCGGTCTGCCGCGACTTCAGTACACGCGCTCGCTCTCGCGCTACGGGCTGTCCCAAGTGACGGCCGTGTTCGAGGACGGCACCGACATTTACTTCGCTCGTCAGCTCGTGAACGAGCGGCTGCGCGAGGCGATGTCGCGCTTGCCGGCGGGCATCGAGCCCGAGCTGGGGCCGATCGCGACCGGTCTCGGCGAGATCTTCATGTTCACCGTGGAGCCCGAGCCGCGGGCGACCGCCGAGCTCGATCCGACCGAGCTGCGCACGCTGCAGGACTGGGTGATCAAGCCGCAGCTCCGCACGGTCTCGGGCGTGACCGAGGTGAACAGCATCGGTGGGTTCGTGAAGGAGCTGCACGTGACGCCGCAGACCGCGCGGCTCGTCGCGCACGGCCTCACGTTCCGCGATCTGTTGGACGCGATCGCAGAGAACAACCTCGGCGCCGGTGCGGGCTACATCGAGCGCAATGGCGAGCAGTACCTCGTGCGTGCTCCCGGTGTGCTGTCGAGCGCGGACGACGTGCGGCGCATCGTGGTCGGCCACGCGAACGGCGTGCCGGTGCGCGTCGGCGACGTGGCGGAGGTCGCGCTGGGTCGCGAGCTGCGCACCGGCGCGGCGACCGAAAACGGGCGCGAGGTCGTGCTCGGAACGGTCTTCATGTTGATCGGCGAGAACAGCCGCGAGGTCGCGCGACGAAGCGCGATGAAGCTCGCGGAGATCAACGAGACGCTGCCGCCCGGCGTCTTCGCACGGGCCGTCTACGACCGCACGGAGTTGGTCGATCGCACGATCGCAACCGTGCAGCGCAACCTGCTCGAAGGCGCGCTGCTCGTGATCGCGGTGCTCTTCCTGTTGTTGGGGAACGTGCGCGCCGCGCTGCTCACCGCATTCGTGATTCCGCTTTCGATGCTGCTGACCTTCGTGGGCATGGCCCAAGGCAAGATCAGCGCGAACCTGATGAGTCTCGGCGCGCTCTACTTCGGCTTGATCGTCGACGGCGCGGTGATCATCGTCGAGAACTGCATCCGGCGATTGGGTGAAGCCAGCCGCGGGCGCACGGACCCGCTGCCGCTCGCTGAGCGCCTCGCAGTCGTCGCCGAGGCGACGCGCCAGGTGATCCGCCCCAGCGTGTTTGGCGTCGTGATCATCTTGATCGTTTACGTGCCCATCCTCGCGCTCACCGGCGTCGAGGGAAAGATGTTCCGGCCGATGGCGCTCACCGTGATCCTCGCGCTCATCGCAGCGCTGGTGCTGTCTGTGACGTTCGTGCCCGCCGCGATCGCGGTGCTGCTCGGCGGGCGCGTCGCAGAGCATACGAGCCCCGCGTTCACAGCCGCGCGGAGCGCCTACGCGCGCGTGCTCGACCGCGTGCTGCGCCGCCCGGCGCCGGTGATCGCCGGCGCGGTCGCCTTGTTACTGGGCTCGCTCGGGCTCGCTTCTCGGATGGGGAGCGAGTTCATCCCGAGCCTCGACGAGGGCGATGTCGCGCTTCACGCGTTGCGGATTCCCGGCACGAGCCTCACGCAAGCGGTTTCGATGCAGCGGTCGCTCGAGGGTGCGCTGCGCTCGTTGCCGGAAGTCGAGACCACCTTCGCGAAGATCGGCACGGCGGAAGTGGCGACGGATCCGATGCCGCCGAGCGTCGCGGACGGCTTCGTGATGTTGAAGGAGCGCGCCGATTGGCCGAACCAGCGCAAGCCGAAGGACGAGCTGGTGCGCGAGCTCGAGGCTGCCGTCGCAGCACTGCCGGGCAACAACTACGAGTTCACGCAGCCGATCGAGATGCGCATGAACGAGCTGATCGCCGGTGTGCGAAGCGATCTCGCCGTGAAGGTGTTCGGCGACGACCTCGACGTCCTTCGCGAGCTAGGAGAGGAGGTCGCCGCGGTCCTGGAGCGGGTGCCAGGCGCAGCCGACGTCAAGGCGGAGCCGATCACGGGGCTCCCGATGCTCGAGATCGAGGTCGACCGCGAGGCGATCGCGCGCTTCGGACTGTCGCAATCGGACGTGCACGACGTGGTGCGCACAGCGATCGGCGGTTCGGTCGCGGGGCAGATCTTCGAAGGTGATCGCCGCTTCGACATCGTCGTGCGCTTGCCCGAGGCCGCACGCACCGATCTCGCCGCGCTCGATCGCATACCGATTCCGCTCCCGCGCGGCCCGAACCGCGCTGCGGAATTCGTGCCGCTCTCGGCGGTTGCGAAGCTCGCGATCGGAGTCGGGCCGAATCAGATCAGCCGCGAGAACGGCAAGCGGCGCGCCGTCGTCACCGCGAACATTCGTGGACGCGACATCGGCTCGTTCGTCGCAGAAGCCGAGAGGCGCATGCGGGAGGAGGTCGCATTGCCCCCGGGTTACTGGACCTCCTGGGGCGGACAGTTCGAGCAGCTTCAATCCGCGTCGCGGCGGCTTCAGCTCGTCGTCCCGCTCGCGCTGCTGCTGATCTTCGGAATGCTCGCCGCGGTGTTCGGCTCCGCACGCAGCGCCGCGCTCGTGTTCAGCGGAGTTCCGCTCGCGTGGACCGGAGGCATCGTCGCGCTCGCCGTGCGCGGAATTCCGCTCTCGATCTCGGCAGGCGTCGGCTTCATCGCGCTCTCTGGCGTCGCGGTGCTGAACGGGATCGTGATGGTCTCGTTCATCCAGGAGCTGTTCCGCGAAGGCCGCCCGGCGGAGGAAGCCGCGCGCGAGGGCGCGCTCACGCGCCTGCGCCCAGTGCTGATGACGGCTCTCGTGGCCGCACTCGGGTTCGTCCCGATGGCGATTTCGACCGGAGCCGGCGCCGAGGTGCAGCGCCCGCTCGCGACCGTGGTGATCGGCGGCATCGTGTCGTCGACGCTGCTCACGCTCGTGGTCTTGCCCGTGCTAGTCGCGCGGATGGGTCTGCGACGGAGCTGAGCGGCGCCCGGGCGCGACGCGTGCGGACGTGCTGGTCACGAGCTTCCTCACGCGCATACCCTGCGCCGCGGAGGAAGTGCACATGCTCGACGCGAAGGCGATCTCGCTCGCCGGCAAGGTGGCAGTTGTTACGGGCGCGGGCGCCGGCATCGGGCGCGCGATCGCGGAGACGTTCGCGGCGTGCGGGGCCGCGGTCGTGATCGCGGAGCGCGACGCCGCGCGCGCGCAGGAGGCCGTCGCCGCGATTTCGGCGCGGGGGGGACGCGCGCTCGCGCACGTGGGCGACGTGTCGCAGCAGGCGGTCGCGGACGCGCTCGCGCGCGAGAGCATCGCAGCGTTCGGGCGCATTGACGTGCTCGTGAACAACGCCGGCGACTGGCTCGGCTTCTCGAACCCGTTCCTCGACAGCACGGACGAGCAGTGGCGCGCGCTGTTCGACGCGAACTTCGGCGCCGCGCTGCGCTGCACGCGCTCGCTCGCACCGCAGATGGTCGCGCGCGGCGAGGGCGGCTCGATCGTGAACGTGACCACGATCGAGGCGCACCGCGGCATTCCCGGCAACGTGATGTACTCCGCGTTCAAGGCCGCGACCGAGGGCTTCGCACGCAGCCTCGCGCTCGAGCTCGCGCAGCACCGCATCCGCGTGAACTGCATCGCGCCGGAGACGACCGACACGCCGCAGGTGCCGGTGATGAGCTGGCTGCCGCCCGAGATGAAGGCGCACATCCCGCGCTGGATCCCGCTCGGCCGCTTCGGCACGCCCGACGATCTCGCCGGCGCCGCGCTGTTTCTCGCGAGCGATCTCAGCGCGTGGGTCACGGGCACGACGCTGCACGTGAACGGCGGCGCGCTCGCGGCGGCGGGCTGGTATCGCACGCCGCGCGGCGGCTGGACGAACATGCCGATCGTTACCGGCGGCGGGCTCGGGGGCTGAGCAGCCGCTTCGGGAGGCGAGTCGGCCACGCTCCGCGCCGAGGCGAGCGGCGGCAGCGCTACTCGCGGCAGCAGTCCCGGTTGCGCGGTTCTTCGAGCAGCCAGAAGAGGACGTTGTCGCGAAAGATGGGGTTGCTGGTGAGACCGAGGTGGGAGTCGGGGAGGAAGAGGACTTGGCCCAGGGCGAGCGGCGTGTCGACGTTCGGGCGGAAGGCGCCCCCAGCGCGTTCGTCGAGCAGGGCGCTCGAGCGCAGCACGGTGCCGTCGCCCGGCGCGGGGGTCGTGATGCGGAGCGCGCCCGTCGCGCGATTCACGGCGACGCGTGCGGCGGTGGGCTCGGCGTCGCCGGCAACGAGGCGTAGCTCGAGGCCGGCGGGTGGCGTCGCGCCGCGGCGATCGAGCGCGGCGTGGAAGGCGCGGGCGCGTTCGAGCGCGCGGCGTTGGAACGCGAGCCCGATTGCTCGACGCGCCTCGGGGTCGCGCTCGTTCGGAAGCAGCGTCGCGAGCGCTTCCGCCTGCGCGGGGCTCGCGAGGCCCCAGTTGTTATGTGCCCACAGCGCGGGGTCGAGCAAGTCCGCGAGCGGCTCGCCCTGTGCGTCGTCCCACACAGCGGCGCCGTGCCGCGCGCGCGGGAGCAGCTGGTAGATCGACGGGAAGGTGCCGAGCACGGCGGGCGGATAGAACGGCAACAGCGGACCGATCTTGCGGCCATCGACGAGCTGCACGAGCGCATCGACCGAGCCCGCGTTCGGCGTGCCGATCAGCACGACGCGTTCGACGCGCTTTGCGCCCGCCCAGCTGAGCTCAGGGACGCCGCTCGCGGGCAGGTCCTGATCGCCGTACATCAGGTAGTACCGCGCGATCAGACCGCCCATCGAGTGCGCGGCAATGTCGAACTTCACGTCCGCGTTCACGATGCCGAAGCGCTTCGCGTACTCGCGCTGGACGTATGCGCGCTTCTCCTCGATGAATGCGTGGAGGCGCTGCGCGTTCTCCACGTTGTCGCGCCGCCAGTCGTAGTCGAACTGGAAGCAGGTGAAGTGCTCGCCGCCGTAGTCGACCTCGCCGCCGAGGCCGAGCGCCTCGTCGCGGTATCCGCCCACGCCGAGCGTCGCGAGAATTCCGGCGTAGGCCTGGATGTCGAGCGCGACTCCCGCGAGCGAGATGTGCACCGCATCGAGCACGCCGCTCGGCACGATCTCGTCGCGCAGCTCCGCGAGCGGGCGCAAGGCATCGATCGGCAGCGCGATCAGCCGCGCGCCGACGGGCTTCTCGGGATCGGCCGCACCGCCCTCGAACGCACCCCACGCGAGCGTGCCGCTCGCCGGATCGCGCAGCTTCGACCCGAGAATCCCCGGAATCACGATGATCGGATTCCGATCCGCCCCGTGATGCCTCGCCGCCGGCGTGTACAGCAACGAAAAATCCGGCGCTCGCCCCGTCGATGCGCAAGCGAAGAGTGCCAGCGCCATCGAAAAGACGAGCAACCTCATGCGGCCAGCCTCCTGTCTTGGATTACCTCCAAGGCCACGAAGCAACGCGACTCAATCTCACGCACCACCTCGCCGACCGCCCGAGCACGGCAAACGACGCGCCGCCACCGAAGTCAGAGCGACCCCGAAGTCGAACGCTCCTCCCAGGCATGTCGGCCGAGGCCGCAAGCGAAGCGCGCAGCTTTCCGCGGAGTCTTCGGAGCGGAAAGCGAAGTCAACAAGGAAAACGGAGCCCGGCCCTCCCAACCCACCTAACACCCAGAATTCCGCGCCACACAGATGCCGGAGAATCCCCCACCCGGGCTCCGCAGGTTCGTCACCTGCCCCTCGTACACGCGCGCGCCGAGCATGAGCACGCGGTCGCGGTAGGCGTAGGCGCGCACGTCGAACTTCATGTCGCGCGGGCCGTCGGTCGTCTCGACTTGCACGAGGCCGGGCTGCGCGAAGCGCTGCGCGACGTAGCCAGGCTCGGCGGCGATCTCCGCGAACTTCTTGCGCGAGATCTTGTCGCCGCGGTAGACGGCGCGGCTACCGAACGCGGCGGCGGGCTTGAAGACCCAGCTCGCGCGCTCAGCCCACGCACGCTCGAGGTCGAGCTCAGCGAGCAGGCGCGTCTCGGGCACGACCTCCGCCAGGAAGCGCGCGTCGTCTTCGCTCATGCCGAGGGCCGTGAGGTTGTTAGGCGACGAGAACGTGGCGAGGCGGCGCTTGTCGGCGAGCAGGAAGTGCTCGCGGGGCGACGGCGTCACCACGACTTCGTTCGCGAGGTAGGCGGCGCGCAGCGCGCGCGTGCGCTCGCTCGCGAGCTGGAAGTCGGTGTCGCGCAGGTAGACGAGATCGACGGGCCAGTCGCCGAGCGCGACGCCGCGGCCCGGCGTGTGCGCGAGCTCGCGCGTGTCGGCGATGCGCGCGTCGATCCCGGCTCGCGCGAACAGCGCGCGGAACAGCGCGAACTCGGGCGCCAGGAATTGCTGCGCAGGTGCGTCGTCGACGATCGCGATGCGCGCGAGCTTTGCGCCCGCGCCGCGCACCGCGGCGAACTCGTCGCGGAACGTGCTCGCGATTTCGCTCTCGATGTCGCTGACCGAGAGCAGGCGCGAGCACAAGCACGCGAGCTTCTCGGGATCGCACAGCGACGCGGTGTGCAGGCCGTTCAGCAGTGCGCCGCCCGCGTTCGTGTTGATCTCGATCAGGCGCGGTCCCGCCGGCGTGACGTGAAAGTCGTACCCCATGAACACGCCGAAGTTTCCGGGCGCGTGGCGCGCGACTTCGTCCGCGAACGGTGCGATCGCCGCCTGATGTCTCGGCGCGTGTGCGAGGGCGAACAGCAGCCGCGCCGTGCGCTGGATCGCCGCGAAGTGCGCGGCGTCGAGGCCGATGACGGTCGAGCCGGCGTACGGGATCGCCGCACGCTCGGCGCTCACGGCTGCGTTCGCGCGCTCAGTGCCCGTAGCTCACCACGAGGTCGTCGTACGCCATGTGCGCAACCACGTTCGGCACTTCCTCGCTCCCGACCCTGGTGGTGTCCGGCGTGCCATCGCTGAGAGCCTGAATGCGCGTGAAGTCTTCGGATGTGGTCGTCAGATCGAACGGGACTTTCGTCGCGCCGGAGCGCTGAACGAAGAACAGGTTCCCCGTCAGCGGAAACAACCTGCCCTCGGCGTCGAAGAGGCGGAACTGTGCGCCGCCGGGGCCGTCGTACGCGGCGATCTCGTCGTCGAGCCGGGGATTGGGATTCGTGCCGGTCGTCGTGCCCTTGTCGTCGATCCGCGCGCCGATGTTCACCGGCGTGAACGAGTCGAAGCGTGCGCCGCGCGACTTGCGAATGCGCATGTCGATCAGGCGGCGCGGCTGAATGCGCCCCTTCTTGTTCACGCCCACGACCGCAGTGCCGAGGTGCGTGGTGACGAGCGCCGCGTACTTCGCGCCGCCGCGCGTGCGCAGGCTCACGAAGCCGCCGCCGGCGAGTGAGATCTTCTTGACGCGCGCCGACTTCGGGACCGTCACGAGCGACTCGAACGGAATCGGCGTGGCGACGCCTTCGAACGTGATCGTCTCGGTCGCGGGCGTCTGGGCGAGGGCTGGGGAAGCGAGAGCCAACGCGGCGAGGAGTGCGATTCGGGACAGCTGGCGCACGCGGGCGTCCTCCGGAGGAGGGCAGGTGTTAGCTGCGCCCGAGAAAGGCTGTCAGGGGCAGCTTGCAGACGCGGAGTCGCGGCACACTGCGGCTCCCGCGGCAGCGCGGCAGGAGAGGGAGCCATGGGCGCGATTCAGCAAGACGTTCCGAACGGCCGCATCGCCGGCACGTGTGACGACCGCTTCGCCGAAGTTGCGCGCGAGTTCGCGCGCAACTTCCAGGAACGCGGCGAGGTCGGCGCGAGCGTGAGCCTCGAGCTGCACGGCGAGACCGTCGTCGATCTGTGGGGCGGCGTCGCAGACCCGAGCACCGGTCGCGCCTGGGAGCGCGACACGGTCAGCATCGTGTTCTCGTGCACGAAGGGCGCAACCGCGCTGTGCGCGCACGTGCTTGCGTCGCGCGGCCTGCTCGATCTCGACGCGCCGGTGAAGGAGTACTGGCCCGAGTTTGCGGTGCGCGGCAAAGAGCGCGCGACGGTGCGCATGATGCTCGACCACTCGGCGGGCGTGCCGGTGATCTCGGCGCCGCTGAAGCCGCTCGGGAGCGCGGACTGGGACTACATGGTCGCGCAGCTCGAGGCGCAAGAGCCGTTCTGGAAGCCGGGCACGCGCAACGGCTACCACATGATCAACTTCGGCTGGACCGTGGGCGAGCTCGTGCGGCGCGTCAGTAACAAGTCGCTCGGCGCGTTCTTCCAGAGCGAGATCGCACAGCCGCTCGGCATCGAGTTCTGGATCGGTGCGCCCGAGAGCGTCGAGGCGCGCGTCGCACCGATCGCGATGTACAAGCCTGCGCCTGGCGAGGCGCCGAGCGAGTTCGTCGTGAAAATGCTCAGCGAGCGCGAGTCGATTCAAGGCCTCTCGATGCTGAACCTCGGCTTCGACGCGAACTCGCGCGAGTGCCACGCGGCCGAGATCGGCGGCGCGGGGGGCATCTCGAACGCGCGCGGCCTCGCCGGCATGTACGCGCCCTTCGCGTGCGGCGGGAAGCTGCGCGGCAAGACCTTCGTCGACGCCGCCACGCTCGCGCGCATGGGCGAGGTCGCCGTCGCGACGCACGAAGACGCGACGCTGCTGATTCCGTCGCGCTTCGGGCTCGGCTTCATGAAGTCGATGGACAACCGCCGCCGCCCGAGCGGCGATCGCGACAGCGCGATCCTTTCGTCCGCCGCGTTCGGCCACGTCGGCGCGGGCGGCTCGATCGGCTTCGCGGACCCGCGTGAAGAGCTCTCGTTCGGCTACTCGATGAACCGGATGGGGAAGGGAATCCTGCTCAACGAGCGCGGCCAGTCACTCGTCGACGCCGCCTACCGCGCGCTCGGCTACACGACGAACGCGCCAGGCGTGTGGACCAAAGGCTGATGTCCCTCGAAATCATCGGCACCGGCTTCGGACGCACGGGCACGCTCTCGCTGAAGCACGCGCTCCAGCTGTTGGGCTGGGATCCCTGTTACCACATGCTCGAGGTCGCGCAGAACCCAGGGCACGCGGCGCTTTGGAGCGAAGCGCATCGCGGCGCGCGCACGGACTGGGACGCGCTGTTCGCGAGGTATCGCGCCACGGTCGATTGGCCGAGCACCGCGCTGTGGCGTCCGCTGGTGGATCACTTCCCGAACGCGCGCGTGATTCACACGCAGCGGCCGGCGGCCGCGTGGTACGCGAGCGTCAAGAACACGATTTATCAGGTGATGAAGCACCCGACTCCCGCGCAGGCGCCGCCCGCGTTCCACGAGCAGCTCGCGATGGCGCGCGAGGTGATCCTGCGCGGCACCTTCGACGACCGCTTCGAGGACGAGGCGCACGCGATCGCGATCTACGAGGCGCACAACGCGCGCGTGAAGCGCGAGATCGCGCCGGAGCGGCTGCTCGTCTACGAGCCCGGTCAGGGCTGGGAGCCGCTCTGCAAGTTCCTCGGCGTGCCCGTGCCTGCGCGCCCATACCCGAAGGTGAACAGCACCGAAGACTTCCGCGCCGGCATTCGCCCGCGCGCGAGCGCGAGCTGAGCCATGCCGCGCCGCTTCAACCACATGGAGCTGACGCTGCCGAAGGGAGCGCTCGAGGCGTCGCGTGCCGAGATCAAGGCGTTCTATGCGGACCTGTTCGGTTGGGACGCGCTCGACGTGCCGATCCTGAAGCAGACGGGGTTGTTACTGCGCAGCGACGCCGAGACGAGTCAGTTCATCCTCGTCACCGAGCAGCGCGCGCACATGACGTCGCCCGGCTTCGATCACTTGGGCCTCTTGTGCGACACGCGCGCCGAGGTCGATGCGCTGCTCGCGCGCGCGAAGGACTGGCAGCGCCGCGACGCGCGCGTCGAGATCAAGGAGTACGAGGATCTCGTCACCGGCCCCGTCACCACGCACGCGTTCTACGTGCGCTACCTGCTGCCGATCTGGTTCGACGTGCAGGTGCTCGAGTACGCCGCGGGAGCGGAGCCTGCGATGCGCTGGCGCTACGGCGCGGGCTGAGGCGCTGGCGCGGCTTCGGCAGGCGCTTCTGAGCTCGGCGCAGTGGGCGCGGGGCGGTTCGAGTTCCAGATGTCGCGGTGCATGCGCCAGCCCGCGTCGGTCTTCTTCCAGATCACGATGAACTTCGCTTCGTCCGCGATCGTGCCGTCCGCGAGCGCGAGCTGCGCGTGGCCGACCTCGCTCGCGATGTCGCCGCCGGCGTAGAACACTTCGTCGCTCGTGATGGTCGCGCTCGCGACGCCCGAAGCGCGCACCGCGCCCCAGAGCGAGGCGAGCGCGTCGGGGCCGGCGGCAATGGCGCCGTTCGGCGGAAGCGCCGCGCCGTCGGCGGTGTAGAGCGCGGCGATCGCCGCGGTGTCTCCGCTCGCGAAGGTCTCGCCGAAGAGCGCGTTGCGCTCCTCGATCGCGGCGCGCACCTCGGCTTCCGTCGGCGCGGGCGGCGCAGGCGGTGCGGACGGGGTGCAAGCGAAGCTGAGCAGGGCGAGCGAGATCACGAGGCGGGATTTCACGGGTGGCTCCTTCACTCCGGGTGTGAGCGTGGCACGCTCCGAGCGACCTCACATCGCGGGGGGAGCATGAAAGCGTGGATCGTTGCAGCCGGGATCCTTCTGGCGGGTGCTTCTCTTGCCGCAGATTCGGAGTGTCCCGCCGCGGCGCCCGCCGTGCGGGTCATGCTGCACGAGCCGGAGCTGCTCGCGGCGCGGCTCGCGGTCGTGACCGACGCGCCCGACTCGCACTCGGGCCGTCTCACCGCGGCGCGAAAGCTGTTCGCAGCCGCGGGCTGCGCCCGAGTCGAAGAGCGCGGCAAGGGTGAGCGCCGGAACCTCGAGTGCGTCGTGCCGGGCGCGTCTGCCGAGACGATCGTCGTCGGGGTCAGTCAGAGGTACGACAGCGTCGGCTCACTCGCGCTCGTGCCTTCGCTGATGGAGGCGGTGTCTGCCGCACCCCGCAAGCACACCTTTCGCTGGGTGGCGTTCTCCGCGCACGAGGGGCGGACCGGCAAGCTCGAGGTCGGGCCCCGGCCGAGGGGAGCGATGCGGCTTCTGGATGCGCTCACGCCGAAGCAGCGCAGCGAAGTCGCGCTGATGCTCCACGTGGGGCCGATCGGGTTCGGCTCCGCCGAGACCCATCCCGACGTGCGCAGTCCATCGCTGGACTGCGCATTCTCCGCCGCCGCTCGAGCCGCCGGTTTGCAAGTGGTGGACTCGAGGGCGAGCGCAACGGAGTGTTATCAGGGCGGAACGGCCCCCAGCTCGACGAATCGCGACTACCTCACCTGCCAGCCCGATCGCGATTGGCGCGGCGGTGCAGACTGGCAGCCCTTCGAGCGCGTCGGCCTCCAGGTTTTCGGAGTGCACTCGCGCCCCGGCGAGAGGGCGCTCTCCGGCGAGATCGACGGCGCCGCCTACGTACGCAGTTATCGCGCGCTCGCGATCTTCCTCGCGCTCGCGGACGAGGCGCTCGCCTCGCCCGCAAGCTCAGGAGCTACTTCGAGCCGCTGACCGCTTCGTAGGCGACGCCTGCCGACGCGGCTCTCAGGAGCGGCGCCACAGCGCTGCCGCAGCCGCCGAACACGAGCCAGAACGTTCCGAGGAGCTCCGCCGAGGGCTTGTTCCCGAGAGTCGTCGCGACTGGCCCCCACGCGCGGCGCGCCGCCCGTATCTGCTCGCGCCGGCATGGCGCGGGCTCCAGCGATCCTGAGACTGGGCCGAAGAGAATCGCTCGGCGAAATTGCTCGCATCTTGCGCGCGTGCAGCGAGCTTCCCGCGCTGCGAAGCGGTCGGGCATACTGAGAACGGAGCGAGAGCGTGAGACTTCACTCGGACTTGACGCGGGAGATTCTCGAAGGGCCGTCTGGCCCCGAGATCGGTGCGCTGTTCGATCTCGACCAGACGCTCGTCGCCGGCTTCTCCGCCACCGCTTTCCTGCGCGAGCGCGTGACCTCGGGACGCATCTCGCCCAAGGAGCTGAGCGACACGCTGGCTGGCGCGCTCTCGTTCGCGCTCGGGCGCACGGGCTTCTCGGGCATGCTCGCGGGCGTCGTCGCCACGTATCGCGGCCTCAGCGAGTCGGTGATGCGCGAGCAGGCGGAGGACGTGTTCGAGAAGCGGCTCGCGAAGGACATCTATCCCGAGTCGCGCGCGCTCGTGGAGGCGCACCGCTCGAAGGGCCACACGCTCGGCATCGTGTCGTCGGCGCTCACTTATCAGGTGGAGCCGTTCGCACGCGCGCTCGAGATTCCGCACGTGATGTGCACGCGCCTCGAGGTCGAGGACGGCGTGTTCACGGGCGAAGTGGTGAAGCCCACGTGCTGGCAAGAGGGCAAGCTTCACTACGCGCAGATCCTCGCCGAGCGCGAAGGCTTCGATCTCGCACAGTCCTACTTCTACACCGACAGCGCGGACGACCTCCCGCTGCTCGAAGGCGTGGGCAAGCCGCGCGCGCTGAACTCGGGCTCGCGGCTCGCGGGCATCGCGCGCAACCGGGGCTGGCCGATCCGCCGCTTCACGAGCCGCGGCCGCCCCGACGCCGAGGCGATCGCGCGCACCGCGCTCGCGTACGGCTCCGTGATTCCGAGCGTGCTCGTGGGCATGGGCGTGGGCTTCGCGAACCGCTCGCAGCGCGAGGGCGCGAACGTCGCGGTGTCCGCGTGGTCGGAGCTCGCGACGGCGTTCGCGGGCATCGAGCTCGACGTGCGCGGCGAAGAGCACCTGTGGTCGCACCGGCCGGCGGTGTTCATCTTCAACCACCAGAGCGGCGTCGACGCGATGCTGGTCGCGAAGTTGTTACGGAAGGACTTCGCCGGGATCGCGAAGAAAGAGATCCAGAGCGTCCCGATTCTCGGCCAGGCGTTCGAGTTCGCGGGCACCGTGTTCATCGACCGCAGCGACACGCAGGCCGCGATCGAGGCGATGGCGCCCGCGGTCGAGGCGCTGCGCGAGGGGCGCTCGATCGCGATCGCCCCCGAAGGCACGCGCTCGCGCACGCCGCGGCTCGGGCGCTTCAAGAAGGGCGCGTTCCATCTCGCGATGCAGGCGGGCGTGCCGCTCGTGCCGATCGTGTTCAAGAACACGCTCGACGTGCTGCCGCGCGGCGCGATCGTGATGCGGCCCGCGAACGTCGAGGCGGTGGTGCTGCCGCCGATCGACACCAGCGCGTGGACGCGCGACACGCTCGACGCCGAGATCGAAGCGGTGCGCAAGCAGTTCCTCGACGTCTTGGGTCATTGATGTCGCTGCGCGTGTGCGTGCTCGGCGCGGGCTCGTGGGGCACCACCGTCGCTTCGATCGCAGCGAAGCGAAGCCCCACCACGATCTGGGCGCGGCGCGAAGAGACGGCGCGCGAGATCAACGCCGCGCACACCAACGCGCGCCATCTGCCGAAGGTCGAGCTGCCCTACACGCTGCGCGCCACGGCCGCGCTGGAAGAAGCGGTGCGCGACGCCGACGTGATCGCGGTGGGCGTGCCGTCGCACGGGCAGCGCGCGGTGCTCGATGAGGTGAAGAAGCACATCCGCCCCTGGGTGCCGCTCGTGTCGCTCAGCAAGGGCCTCGAGCAGGGCACGCACAAGCGCATGACCGAGGTGATCGCGGAGGTGCTGCCGAATCACCGCGCGGGCGTGCTCTCGGGCCCGAACCTCGCGCGCGAGATCATGAGTGGGATGGCGGCGGCGAGCGTGATCGCGATCGACGACGACATGATCGCGCGCCAGCTGCAGGACGTGTTTCACGGCGGCCTGTTCCGCGTCTACACCAACCGCGATGTCGCAGGCTGCGAGTTCGGCGGCGCGCTGAAGAACGTCATCGCGATCGCGGTCGGCATGGGCGACGGCCTCGGCGTCGGCGACAACACGCGCAGCGCCGTCATCACGCGCGGACTCGCCGAGATGACGCGGCTCGGCTGCGCGCTCGGCGGCAAGCCCGAGACGTTCGCGGGCCTCGCCGGCATGGGCGATCTCGTGGCGACGTGCATCTCGCCGCAGAGCCGCAACCGGCACGTGGGCGAGCAGTTGGGGCGCGGGCGCACGATCGAGGAGATCACCGCCGAGATGCACATGGTCGCCGAGGGCGTGAAGACGACGCGCGTGGTGCTCGAGCTCGCCGAAAAAGTCGGCGTCGCGATGCCGATCGCGCGCGAGGTGTACGGCGTGCTCTACGAAGGCCGCAGCGCGCGCGACGCGTACCGCGGTCTCGTGCGCATGCGCGCGGGCGACGAGGCGGAGCCGGGGTGAGGGCCGCGGCGATCGCAGCTGCAGCGCTCATCGCAGCGGCGGCGGGCGCGGAGGAACAGCCGCCGCGCGAGTCGGACTGTACGCCGTTCGGCCTCACGCTTCGCGTGCGACTCGATCCTCCGGAGCGCGTCATCGAGGCGCTCGAGCGAGTGGCGCAAGAAAAACGGCGATCCGGAAAACGAGACGCAATCGCAGCGCTGTTCCGCGAGGCCGGCTGCGAGCAAGTCGAGCTGCAGAGCGATCGCTGGCAGAGTGAGCCCAACTTGCTGTGCCGAATCGGCAACCACGGCGGCGCGCCTGTCGTGCTCGGGCGTCAGGTAGAGCAGCGTGATCTCGCCGTGCGGCACGACGCGGTGCCAGAGGCCGCGCGGCACGATGCAGGCGCGCATCGGCTCGAGGGCGATGCGGTGGGGGTCGCCGCCGCGTTCGAGCAAGAGCTCGCAGCGCCCCGCGATCAGCAGCAGCACCTCGTCGCCATCGAGATGACGCTCGCCCGCGTGCGGCGGCGCCTGCGACATCACCGCGATGCCGAGCGAGTGCCCATCGACGCGCGGCGGAGGCCGCGTCGTCGCGAGCGCGGAAGCGGAGCCGTCGCGCGCGATCGCGAGCGTCACGGCCGAAAGATCGAGCGAGGTGTTCACCGCGGTTTCTCCCACTCCGACGCGCGGAATCGAGGATTCTGCGTCTGACGCTGACTCGGCGATTTTCTCGCAACAACCGCCGCAACTCTGCTCCTTTCGCCGCGGTGCACGCGCGGCGTCAGACGCTGGGCATGCGGATCCGCGCCCGCTTGCGTCCGGCTGCGTCCGCTCGCGACCCTCGGCGTTCGCTCTCGGGAGGCGACGCGTGCTGAAGAAGCTCGAGCATCCGCAGTGGGTCCGGCGGCTGAACTTGTTCGGGCCGTCGGTCGGCGACCCGCGCCACGTCGTCTCGCTCGAGGCAGACGAGCTCGTCTCGCTCGCGCGCACGACGACGGGCCTGGCCGACTTCGGCGACGCAGGCTGGGAGACGGCGTACCGCGCCCTGATGACATCACTCGACTCCGAGGCGCAGCTGCACCTGCTCGGCCGCGTGCTCACGCGCGCGGAGGTGCTGCGCGTGCTGCAGACGAAGCTGCGCCTGCAGCACGCGCTTCGCTTGCGGCCCGCGATCCTGCGCGAGCCGATCGCGGCGCCGATCTTCGTGCTCGGCCCGCCGCGCTCGGGCACCACGATCCTGCTCGAGCTGCTCGCGCTCGATCCGCAGCTGCGCGCCCCGATCGCGTGGGAGGCGCATCACCCGCTGCCGCTGCTCGCGGACGCGGATCGCGACATCGCGCACCGCATGGAGCTCGCGGAGTCCGAGCAGGAGCTGTGGGCGGAGATCGATCCGGCGTTCCTCACGATGCACGAGCTGCGCCACGACCTGCCGTGCGAGTGCGTGCACTTCACGCAGGTCGACTTCGCGGGCCCGTATTGGTCGATGCAATACGACGCGCCGTCGTACATGCAGTGGAAGCTCGCGACGCCGGGCCTCGACGCGCGCTTCTACGCCGGCCATCGCCGTTTCCTGCAGACGCTCCAGCACGGCGGCGAGCCGAAGCCGTGGCTGCTGAAATCGCCCGCGCATCTCTCGACGCTGCCCGCTCTGTTCGCGGAGTACCCCGATGCGCGCGTCGTCCACACGCACCGCGATCCCACGAAGTTCGTCGGCAGCGTCGCGAACCTGATGTGCACGCTGCGCTTCATGCGCAGCGACCACGTGGACGTGGCGCAGCAGGGGCAGGTCGCGCTCGGCACGTTCAAGTACCTGCTCGAGCTCGGCATCGAGCTGCGCAAGAGCGGCGCGCTCCCTAACAAACAGATCGTCGATTCCCACTATCTCGACCTGATGAAGGACCCCGTCTCGCAGCTCTGGCAGATCTACGATCGCCTCGGCCTGGCGTGGCCCGCCGGGCACGACGAGCGGGTTCGGACGTACCTGCGCGAGAAGCCCAAAGCGAAGTTCGGCGCGCACACGTACCGCTACGAGGAGCTCGGCCTCGACGCGAGCGCAGTGCGCGAGCAGTTCGAGCCCTACGCGCGCCACTACGGCATCCGCAGCGAGGCCTGAAGGCGCGCACCTGGGACGTACGTGCACGAAACCGCGCACCTGGGACGTACGTGCACATCGGGTCGCGCGGCCCCGAAGACTCGCCGCGCGAGGAGCGAAGAGCATCGAGGCGGCGCGAGTGGCGGGCGGCAAGCGAAGCGCGCAGCGAGGCGAGGCCGAGCGGAGCCCAGAGAGATCGGTCGGGACTCCGACCCTTGACCTGGCAGGCGCGCCGGGTTGGGTGGAGGCGAACACTCTGCGCTTGGGCGTGCTTTCGCGCTCACGCCGCTGGCAGTGGAAACGAGGCGCGCCGCGTTGGTCGCTAAGGACCGGGTCTCCGCTCCGACTCCGGTCCCCGCCCGCCACTCGCGCCGGCGCGGGGTCGTGGAGCCCGGTAGCGAGCGTGTGCGCTGGAAGAAGAGCGGCGAAGCTCGGCGGCCGTCGAGGCCCCCTCGCTTCGCTCTTCTGTATGGGCGTGCGGTCGCGGTGCTACAGACGCTGCTTCAGTTTGTTCGCGAGGAAGAGTTCTCATGGCCGAGATCGCTGCCGAGTCTCGAGTCGCGCTGCGTGAGCTGATTGCGTTGCTGCAGGAGATCGATCAGCGCTGGCTCTCGAACGAGTGGAACTTGATGAGTCCGGCGGACGTCGCCGAGGCGACGCGCGCGCTGATGCACATGCTGCAGGGCGGGCTCGCGCTGCAGTTCGAGCGGGCGCCCGAGCGGCCGGCGTTTCGGCGCATCGTGACGCCGACGCGGAAGTTCACCGGGGACAACGCGGACGCGATTTATTACGACGCGCCGGTGTCGGGGAAGTACGCGTATCGCGTGCGCGGGAACATCGCCGGCGCGGTGTACGTCTCGGTCACGATCGAGGCGGGCGTGGAAGATGGCGGGCTGCGCGGGCGAACTGCGGGCGTCATCAACGACACGCAGTTCGACATCGACGCGAGCGGCAACTTCGAGCTGTGGCTCGGCGGCGCCGAGCGCGCGCGCAACTGGCTGCCGCTTCCCGACGATGCTTACGCGCTCACCACGCGCCACTACTTCGAGGAGAAGCACTGCGTCGCGGCCGATGCGTCGCGCGTGGTTCCCCTCCACATCGAAGTTGTTGGGGGATCCCCCGCGCCCGCGCCGCCGAGCGACGCGAGCATCGCGGCTGGTGTGCGGCGCATGATGGGCTTCGTACGCGACCGCTCGATCGGGATGCCGCCGATGGCGCAGCGCGAGCAGCCCGCCTTCGTCTCGCGCATCCCGAACCAGTTCCCCGCGCCCGCGAAGCCCGGCGCGCTGGGCCTCGCCGCCTTCGACGCCGCATACTCGATGGCGCCCTACGTGATCGGCCCCGATCAGGCCCTAATCATTCGCGCGCGCTGGCCCAAGTGCCGCGCCGGCAACGTCGACCTCTGGACGCGCCACCAGATGACCTACGACTACGCCAACCGCAGCGTCACGCTGAACCGCGCGCAGACCGTGCTCGACGCCGACGGCAGCTTCCGCGTCGTGATCGCGCACCAAGACCCCGGCGTGCCGAACTGGCTCGACACCGAGGGGCGCCCGTTCGGCCTCGTGTTCTGGCGGTACATGCTGCCGGAAGGAGAGATCGAGACGCCGCGGGCGGAGGTGGTGAAGCTCGCGGACTTGATGCGATCGCCTAGCTGATTCGCGCCCGCCGGAAGCCGAGCTTCAGATTCGAGATCGCAATGCCCAGGTTGAGCTGGGCCTCAATCGCCCTCGAAACCGAGATTCGCGCGGGAACGAAGGGAGTGATGTAGGCGAGTGCGGCCAACAGCAACGGCAGCCGTAGAGGCTCGGCCAGCCAGTCCGTCATGGCCTCACCCCCCGCACCACGAACTGCGGCAGCACTCCGAGGTACTCCCCGCTCGCGATTGCGCTCTCCACCTTCGCACCCAGCTCCGCGGCGCGCGCTTCGCTCATCGTCCCGAATTTCTTCGCGTAGCCGAGCATGTTCTCGACGATGGGGCGCATGAAGCCCTTGTCGTCGGCGCTGGCGGCGATGTCGACTTGCACGTCGCGGAAGCCGGCGCGGCGGAAGGCGGCGCGCAGCTTGCGGCCGATGAGCGGCTCGCGGAACGCGGGCGCGGCGGCGGTGAAGAGCTCGCGGGTTTCGTCTGGGGTGAGGGGCTCGATCAGCACGAACGCCCAGTCGGAGTCCATCGCGGTGAGCGTGCCGCCGGGCTTCAGCACGCGGTGCAGCTCGCGCAGCGTCGCGCCCGCGTCGGGCACGTACTCGAGCACGTTCTTGGCGAGCGCGCGATCGCAGGTCGCGTCCGCGAGGGGAAAGCGCTCGCTTGTTAGGTGGTGCACCTCGACGCGCTTCTCGACGCCGGCTTCAGCAGCCACCGCGCGAGCCCGCGCGACGAAGTCGGCATTCACGTCGAGCGCATGCACGTGGCCGCCCGGGCCCACGATGCGCGCGAGGTGCGCGGCGACGTAGCCGGGCCCGCAGCCGAGATCGAGCGCGGTCTGGCCGGGCGCGAGCGCGAGCGGCGCGAGCAGGCGGTCCGCGCGCTTGTCGTCGAGCTTGAACATCTCGTCGTAGCGCGCGAAGCGCTCGGGCTCGATCGCGAGCCAGTGATCCTTGTAGTAGGTGGCGAGGGACATGAGCGGGCACCTCCGGACGGTTCCGGGCGTGTACCGCAGTGATCGGCCGCGTCGCGAGGGCGACCCCACTTCGGGAATCGTCAGGTCGGCGTCAGACGCCGTCACGATGCCGCGTTCTGAACCGCGCTGACCGCGCCCCGCGCGCTCGCTGAGCGGATCTCGCGCACGCAACCGGCAGCCTGCCCGCGAGTTCCCGCGCTGCACGGATGAAGCTCGCGTGAAGCCATCAAACTTTTTACAACGTGATCAGCTTCTCGATGGCATGCTGAGATCTGCACAGGGGTGCAGATGACTCGTTGCGCAGGGGCTCTGTTGGGCTTGCTCGCTTGGCTGCCGCTCGCGAGCTCCGCCGCCACGCCGCGCCAGGTCACGCTCGATGTGAACGACATCGCCTGGGACGCCGCGAGCGGCCGCATCTGGGCGAGTGTTCGCGGCGGTACGACGCTCGTCGCGATCGAGCCCGTGAGCGGCGCGCTCGGGCCCTCGATCGCACTCGGCGGCGAAGGCGGGCCGATCGCGATCTCGGCAGACGGCACCACGCTCTACGTGGGTGTGCGGAGCCCCTTGCCCGTCGTGAGCCGCATCGATCTCGGGACGCGCGCCGTGACCAGCAGCTTCGCGGTCGGCTCGCACCCGCAATACGGGCCGCTGCACGCACTCGACATCGCAGTCCAGCCGGGCACGAACCATGTGATCGCCGTCGCGCGCCAGAACGGCCTCGTCTCCACGGCAGACGGCATCGCGATCTTCGACGACGGCGTGATGCGTCCGAGCACGACTCCCAGCGGATACGTCGGCCGCCGAGTCGTCTTCAACGGCGCGGGAGATCGCGTTTACGGCTACGACACCGGCACGAGTGGATCGACGCTCGAGACCATTCGAGTCGATGCGGCAGGCGCCACTTTGCTCAGCCAGCAGGGCGATCCGGGCGTTGGCCCACACTTCGTCGGCGGGTGGCTGATCGGCGGAAGCGCGTACGAACCGGCCGCGAACCGCATGCGCGGGAGCTACCCCGTGAGGACGATTGCGCCGGCGGGCGGCGTCGAGGTCGACCCAGCGCTGCGCGAGGTCTACCGCGCCACCACCGCCGGGGTGTTGGTGTGGGATCTCGACACGTTCGCATCGCGTGGCCGGGTCGCGGTGCCGTTCTTCCAGGGCATCCAGGATCAGTTCCTACGCTGGGGCACTCGCTCGTTCGCGATCGCGGCGGGGAACGCCAATCAGCCGACGCTCGTGATCGTGGACGACGCCGACTACGCGCCCGACGCGGATCACGACTTTCTCCCCGATGTGAGTGACAACTGTACGCAAGCGCCGAACGCGAATCAGCTCGACGCCGATGCCGACGGATTGGGCGACGCATGCGATCCGACGCCCCGCGCCGATCCGTTCCCCGCGCTGCAGCAGTGAGCAGACGAGCTCGCAGTGCAGAACGTCACGATTTCGCAGATGCTCGCCCAGCTCGCACAGGTCCGCGCGCAGTTTCAGCAGCTTCGCGGCGAAGTGAATCAGTGCCTCGCCGTGTTCGACGCGGACGGTGACGGCGAGCCCAACGCGACGGACCGCTGCCCGGGCTCGCAGTCCTCGACGGACGAATCGGGCTGCACGCTCGCTCAATTCTGCGCCGCGCAGCCGATGTCGGTTTGCGCGCGAGCCGACTTCAACAACGACCAGCCGGGCATCAAGAAGCCAGGCGACTGCTTCAGCGTAGGGGGCGCATGCACTCCGTTCTGACTTGCTTGGCGCTCGCCATCGGCGTGTCGGCCGCGGCGACCGCGGCGACCACCGTGGTTCCGCTGCTCGCGAACGATCTCGCGTGGGACGCGGTGCGCGGCGTCGTGTGGGCGAGCGTTCCGGGCAACGGCGGCAGGCA
Organism: Deltaproteobacteria bacterium; assembly: GCA_016875395.1. Classification (NCBI taxonomy): domain Bacteria; kingdom Pseudomonadati; phylum Myxococcota; class Myxococcia; species Deltaproteobacteria bacterium. Next base: position 75,800 of record VGRF01000005.1, read on the forward strand.
CGCGAACTCCATCGTCGCGATCGACCCCACGAGCGGCGCCTTCGGTACGAGCATCTTCGTGGGCAGCGAGCCGACCGAGCTCGCGCTCTCGTGAGACGGCACGAAGCTGTTCGTCGCGATCGATGGCGCAGCGAGCGTGGTGCGCGTCGATCTCGCGAGCTCCTCCGTCGATCTCGACATCGCGCTCGGTATCGATCCTACCTACGGAACTTTCTTCCCGGCGGGCGACCTCGCGGCGGCCCCCGGCACCAGCGGGACGATCGCCGTCGCATCACAGGGCGTTGCGGTCTTCGACGCCGGACTTCGGCGCCCGCAAACCGCCGGCGGCGCGGGCACGCTCGTATTCGGCGCGGACGGCACGCAACTGTTCGGTGCGGACCCGAACAGCTCGAGCTTCGAGCTACAGCGGTTCACGGTGACTGCGAACGGGGTGGCGAGTGCCGGTGCGATCTCGAACGCGCTGCTCGGCTTCGAGCACGACCTCGTGTTCGACGGCGGTTGGGTGTTCGGCAGCCGAGGCGCCGCTGTCGACGTCGTCGCGAGCGCGCGCGCTGGCATCTACCCCGACGTTTCGCTCGCGCGTGGCATCGCCGTGGACGCCTCGACCGGCGAGGTCGCGTTCGTCGCGGACCGCGCGGTGATCCTCTTCGATCGCGCGAGCTTCGCGCCGCGTGGGACGGTGCAAGTCGCGCACATGACCGGCGACGCGCGCGGCTTCGTGCGAACCGGCGCGCGGCGCTGGGCGTTCGCCACGAACGCGGGCCGCGTCTATCTCGTGAGTGCGGATGCGGGCAGCGCCGACGGCGACGCCGACGGCATCCCCGACGCGCTCGACAACTGTCCGAGCTTCGCAAATCCGTCGCAGGTGAACTGGGACGCGGACGGTCTCGGCGACGCGTGCGACCTGCCGGGACCGAACGATCCGGTCGTGCTCGAACCGATCTGCCAGTCGAGTCTCCGGTCCGCGACCGGCTCGATCCCCGGGATTCAGACCTCGATCGATCAGGAGCAGGCGCTGGTCGACAGCGCGAACGTCGAGCTCGCGTATTGCCAAGCGCCGACGGACGCGGATGCCGACGGCCACTTCGATCGCGACGACGCGTGCAGCGCAACCGCAGCGGGCGTGTTCACCGACGACCTCGGCTGTTCGCAGGCGCAGTTCTGCGCGGCTCAGTCCACCGCCGTGTGCAAGCGAGCGGACTTCCGCAACGACGAGCCGCGCAGCAAGAAGCCGAGGGATTGCCGCGTCGTCGCCAACGCGTGTAGCTCGCGGTAACGGCGGAGCTACCCGCGAGGGCGCGAGAGCTCAGCCCGCGCCGACCGTCGCGAGCGTGTAGGCCGAGAGGTCGATCACGCGCCGCGCGACCCGTAACAAGTCGTCGGCGCTGACGGCGCGCACGCGCTCGGGGAACTCGCGGTCGGCGAGGGCGCCGAGGCCGTAGCGCGCGTCGAGCGCCATCGAGAGCGCGCGCTGGCTGCTGCGCTGCTGCGCGATCGCGTGCGTCCCGAGCAGGTAGCGGCGCGCACGTTCCAGCTCGGCCTCGCTCGGCGGGCTCTGCAGCACGCGCTCCAGCTCCTCGAACATGCCGCGCTGCGCGGTCTCGACCTTCTCCGGCGCGGTCGCGATGTACACGCTGAAGTAGCCGGGCGCGTAGCCCACGAGGTTCTGCGCGCTGACCGAGTACGCGAGGCTCTGGCGGTCGCGCAGCTCGACGAACAGGCGCCCGCCTTGTCCGGCGAGCAGCTGCGACAGCACGTCGAGCGCCTCGCGATCCGGGTCCGCCACGGTCACGCCGCGGAAGCCCAGCACGAGGTGCGCCTGCGCGCGCGCCTTGCGCTCGGCGGCGCGGCGGATCTCGCGCGGCGTGGGCTCGGCCTCGGGCAGCGCGAACAGCTTCTCGTCGCTCGGCTCGAGGTCGGCGAGCTCGCGCGCGAGTGAAGTCGCCGCCTCGTCGGGGTCGACGTCGCCGACGACGGTCACGACCAAGTTGTCCGGGCGGACGAGCAGCGCGTGATGGGCGGCGACCGCGTCGGCGTCGAAGCGCGCGACCGAAGCCTTCGTGCCGGGCAGCGGCAGGCGGTAGGGATGGCGCTCCCAGTGCGCGCGCTGGAACAAGTCGAAGGCGAGCGCGCCGAGGCGGTCCTCGCGCCGATCGAGGGAGGCGAGCACGTCGCGCCGCTCGCGCTCCAATTCTTCTTCATCGAACGCGGGGAACACGAGCGTTTCGGCCCAGAGCTGCAGCACCTCGCCGAACGCGTCGGACGTGCAGTCGAGCGTGAGGCCCGCGGAGCTCCGTCCCGAGAACGCGTCGATGTCGCCAGCGAGCGACTCGACGCTGCGCGCGAACTCGGCGGCGCCCCGCGCGCGCGTGCCGCGCAGCCACACGCCCGAGAGGAAGCTGCCGAGCCCCGCGGTTTCTTCCGTCTCCGCGAGCTGGCCGCCGAGCACCGCCGCGCGCACGGCGACGACCGGCACCTCCCGCCGCGGCAGCACGAATGCGCGCGCGCCGTTCGGCAGCGTGTAGGCGTGGAGCTCGTCGCCGCCGCTGTTGTTACGGACGGGCGTGGTGAAGCGGCGTGCCGTGCGCGCGGCGCCGCTCGCGACCGCCGCTTCGAGTGCAGCGTGCGAGGGCTGCGGGGCGCGCTCGGGCAGCACGGTCACCACGGCGAGCCGCGCCGGATCGAGCCAGTCCTGCGCGGCGCGTAACAACTCCTCGCGCGTCACGCCCTCGATGCGCGCGAGGTACTTCTCCTCGAAGCTCGGGTCGCCCGTCGCGAGCTGCGCGCTGCCGAGCTTGCGCGCCATCCCGGAGACGCTCTCGCGCTCCCAGGCGCGCGAGGCCGAGAAGTTGCGGCGCGCCTTGGCAAGCTCGTCCGCGCCGAGCGGCTCGCGGCGCACGCGCTCGGTCTCCGCGATCGAGGCCGCGATCGCGCTCTCGAGCTGCGCGGGATCCGTGTCGAGCGAGACCGAGAACAGGCCCGCGTCGATCGGGGAGTAGCAGCCCGCGTCGACGCCCTCGGCGAGGCCGAGCTCTTCTTTCACGCGGCGGTGAAGGCGCGAGCTGTCGCAGCCGCCGAGCGCGTAGGCGAGCAGATCGAGCAGCGGTGCGTCGGGGTGCGAGACCGCGAGCGCAGGCCACACCAGCTCCGCGCTCGCGCGCTCGAACGGGCGCGCGACCACGCGCGTGCGGAAGCCGCGCGCCGGCGGCTCGCTCGCGCGCTCGCGCCTCGCGCTGCCGCGCTTCGCGGCGCCGAAGGTGGCGCGCACGTGGGCGATGAACGCGTCCGCGTCGAGATCGCCCGCGGCGGAGACGACCATGCGCTCGGGTGTGTACCAGCGGCGGTAGAAGCCGAGCAGCTTCTCGCGCGTGAACGATGCAACGCTGTCGCTGCTGCCGAGCACCGGGAAGCGATACGGGTGCGCCTGATAACAGAAAGCGAACACCTCGTCGTTCAGCACGTGACCCGGGTCGTCCGCGCTGCGGCGAATCTCTTCGAGCACGACCTCGATCTCGCGCGCGACTTCCGCGGGCTCGAACAGCGAGGCCTGCACGGCGTCGGCGAGCACGTCGAAGCCGGCCAGTGCGGCGTCGGCCGGAAGCGTCGCGTGATAACAAGTCGTGTCGAAGCCGGTGAACGCGTTGATCGCGCCGCCCACGCCTTCGACGCTGCCCGCGATCTCGCCGACGCCGCGCGTCGGGGTGCCTTTGAACAGCATGTGCTCGTGGAAGTGCGCGAGGCCGCGCTCGCCGTCGCGTTCGTCGGCCGAGCCTGCGTCGATCCAGATCTGGACTTCGGCGACTGGCTCGAGCCGGCTCTCGCGCACCAGGACGATGAGGCCGTTGTCGAGCACTTCGCGGCGGAACGATGCGGGTTGGGTCATGGGGCGCGGAACGTAACGGCGCGCCGAGGCCGCCACCGTATGCTCGGCACGTGACGACCCCGAGCGAGCTCGAGCGGCCCAGCGTGGGCGCGTACGTGCACGTCCCGTTTTGCGAGCGCATTTGCCCGTACTGCGACTTCCCGGTCGTCGCCGCGCGTTCGCTCACACGCGCCGAGGAGGACCGCTACGTCGCCGCGCTGCTCGGCGAGCTCGCGGGTCGCGCGGTCGACTTCGCGGGGCGCGCACTCGACACGATCTACTTCGGTGGCGGTACGCCATCGCTGCTGCGCCCGGACTCGCTCGCGCGCGTGATCGAAGCGCTGCGCGGCGCGTTTCCCGGCGAACCGCGCGAGGTCACGCTCGAAGCGAATCCGAGCACGACCGAGCGCGAGCGGTTGCCGGCGTTTCGCGCCGCTGGCGTGAATCGGCTGTCGCTCGGCATCCAGTCCTTCGACGACGACACGCTGCGCCGCCTCGGCCGCGCCCACCGCGCGCGCGAGTGCCACGAAGCGATCGGCGCCGCGCGCGACGCTGGCTTCGAGAACCTCTCGCTCGACCTGATCTTCGGCGCGCCGGGGCAGACCGAGGCCGCGTTGCGCCGCGATCTCACGGCCGCGCTCGCGCGCCGACCCGAGCACGTCTCGGCCTACGCGCTCACGCTCGAGCCGGGCACACCGTTCGCGCGCGCCGTGGCGGCGGACAAGCTCGAGGTGCCCGAGGACGACGCGGCCGCCGAGATGATGCTCGCGCTCGGCGAGCGCCTCGAAGCGGCGGGCCTCGCGCGTTACGAGATCTCGAGCTGGGCGCAGCCGGGCCGCGAATCGCTGCACAACCGCCGCTATTGGCAGCGGCGGCCCGTGCTCGGCCTCGGTGTGGGCGCTCACTCGACCGAGCCCGCGCGCGAGGGCGCCCCGCACGGGGCGCGCAGTGCGAACGAGCGCGCGCTCGGGCAGTACCTCGAGCGCATCGAGGCGGGGCACAGCGCGCCGCCCGAGCGCGAGGCGCTGAGCGAGGCCACCGCGCGCGCGGAGGCGGTGTTCCTCGCGCTGCGAATGCGCGAAGGGCTCGGCGCCGCCGCGTTCGCCGCCGAGTTCGGCGCCGCGCCGCGCGCCTACTTCTCCGCCGCGATCGAGGGCGCCCGCGCGGAGGGCCTCGTCGCCGAGAACGAGGCGGGCGACCTCGCGCTGACGGAGCGCGGCTGGCTGTTCGCGGACGACGTGGCGGCGCGGTTCGTGTGACGCGAATCGAGGGTTTCGCGTCAGGCGCGCGATCCTCGATTCGGAGAATCGGCAATCGAGCGTCAGACGCCGAATCCTCGATTCTCCCGAGGGCCCCTCAGCACGCGTTGACCGCCCCGCACTCTCGGCGCAAGACTCGCGCTTCGGGGGAATCGCAGCGTGCGCGCACAGCTCGGCCTCACGTCGTCACTCGCAATCGCGCCGGCGCTCTTGTCGGAGCGGCAGTGGCGTGTGCTGCGCGAGGTGGTCACGCGCTTCGTCGCGGACGCGGCGCCGGTTGCGTCGGAGGCGATCGCGGGGCAGCTGCCGATGCATCTCTCGCCGCAGAGCGTGCGCAACACGCTCGCCGAGCTCGAGGAGCTCGGGCTCGTCGACAAGCCGCATCGCTCGGCGGGGCGCGTGCCCACCGCGCTCGGGCTGCGCGCGTTCGTGGATCAGCTGCTCGCGGTGCGCGAGCTCGGCTCTTACGAGAAGCGCGACGTCGAGGGCGCGCTCGAAGACGGCGCGAGCCGCGACGAGAGCGCGTCGCGCCTGCTCTCGCAGCGCACGAAGCTGCTCGGCTTCGTCGCGCCGCCGCGGCTCGAGGAGGTCGTGCTGCGGCACCTCTCGTTCGTACGGCTCTCGAGCGAGCGCGTGCTCGCGGTGCTCGTCAGCGAGAGTGGGCGCACCTACCAGCGCACGCTCGAGCACGCGGGCCACCACGATCAGGCCGAGCTCGATCGCATGGGCGCGGCGCTGTGCGAGCGGCTCGCAGGCAGGGCGCTGCGCGAGATCCGCAGGCGGCTCGTCGCGGAAGCGCAGGCGCTGCGCAGCCGCGCGGACTTGCTGCTCGAGCGCATGCTGCGAGATCTCCCGCTGGCGGCGGATGCGACCGATCAGGAGCTGGTGATCGCCACGCGCCTCGCACTGCTCGACCAGCCCGAGTTTCGCGACCCAGAGCGCTTCCGTGTGCTCGTGCGCGCCGTCGAGGACAAGGAGCAGCTGCTCGCGCTGCTCGATCAGATCCTCGGCGCGAGCGGCGTGCGCGTCGCGTTCGGCGCCGAGCTCGCGGGCGACGCGCTCGGCGAGCTCGCCTTCGTGGCCGCGCGCTACGGCCGCGGCGGCGCGAGCTCCGGCACGCTCGGCGTGATCGGCCCGCGCCGCATGGACTTCGCGCGCGTGATCCCGCTGGTCGGCTATGTGTCCCAACTCTTGTCGGAGCCGCCGCGCGCGTGAGCGATCCCAAAAACGAGACAGAGGCTGAAGGCGGGACGCTCGAGCTGAATCCGGAGCTGGAGGCCGCGCTGCGCGAGGCGACCGAGTCTGTGGACGCGCGCCGCGCGGCGTCGTCCGAGGACGCGAAGCCCGAGGCCAAGCACGACGCCACCGAGGCGCTGATTCACGCCTACAAGGCCGAGGCGGAGAAGCTGGGGCAGGAGCTCGAGGCGGCGAGGCAGGAGGCGGCGGGGTTCAAGGATCGCTTCGTCCGCGTGTCGGCGGATCTGGACAACTTGCGCCGCCGCCAGCTCAAGGAGCGCCAGGAGGCGCTCCAATACGGGCATGAGAACCTCGTAAAGGACCTGCTCAACACGGTCGATAACCTCGATCGCGCAATCGACCACGCGAAAGGAAGTGATGCCAAGGACTTGTCCGCGCTCTTGCAGGGCGTCGAGCTGGCGCAGCGAGAGCTCACGGGGGTGCTCGGCAAGCACGGCGTCGTCGTGATCGAGGCCGAGGGGGTCGCGTTCGATCCGAACGTCCACGAAGCCGTCGCGCAAATCGAGGAGGGCTCCGTACCGCCAGGACACGTCGCTCGCGTCTACCAGAAGGGCTATCGGCTGCGCGATCGGTTGTTACGGCCGGCGCGCGTGGTGGTGGCGATGGGCGTGAAGGCAAATCCGGGCAGTGAGGAGCCCGTGAACTAGCCGGCGCTGTGGGGCGCCGGAGGGGGCGCGGCAGCGATGGCGAAAGTGATCGGGATCGACCTCGGCACGACGAATTCGTGCGTCGCGATCATGGACAGCGACGCGCCGACGGTGATCCCGAACTCGGAAGGCGCGCGCACGACGCCGTCGATCGTCGCGTTCACCGACGCCGGCGAGAAGCTCGTCGGCCAGGTCGCCAAGCGGCAGGCCGTCACGAACCCCGGCAAGACGATCTTCGCGGTGAAGCGCCTGATCGGCCGCCGATACGACTCCGAGGAAGTGAAGCGCTTCTCGTCCGTCGCGCCGTTCGAGGTCGCGCAAGCGAACAACGGCGACGCGTGGGTGAAGGTGGGCGACAAGCTCTGCCCGCCGCAGGAGATCAGCGCCGCGGTGCTCGCGAAGATGCGCGACACCGCGCAGGACTTTCTCGGCGAGCCCGTGAGCGACGCCGTGATCACGGTGCCCGCGTACTTCAACGACGCGCAGCGCCAAGCGACGAAGGACGCGGGCAAGATCGCGGGTCTGAACGTGCTGCGGATCATCAACGAGCCCACCGCAGCGGCGCTCGCCTACGGCCTCGGCGAAGAGGCGAACAAGACGATCGTGGTGTTCGACCTCGGCGGCGGCACGTTCGACGTGAGCGTGCTCGAGATCGGCGACGGCGTGTTCGAGGTGAAGAGCACGAACGGCGACACCTATCTCGGCGGCGAGGACTTCGACCAGCGCGTCATCGATTTCCTGATCGAGCGCTTCAAAGCCGAGACGAACATCGACCTCGCGAGCGACCAGATGGCGCTGCAGCGCCTCAAGGAAGCTGCCGAGCGCGCGAAGCACGAGCTCTCGTCGTCGGTGCAGACCGACGTGAATCTTCCGTTCATCGGCGCCGATGCGAGCGGGCCGAAGCACCTGAACGTCTCGCTCACGCGCGAGAAGCTCGAAGCGATGTGCGCGGACCTGATCGATCGCCTCGTGAGTCCGTGCGAGACGGCGCTGGCCGACGCCGGGGTCGCGAAGGAGCAGATCCACGACGTCATCCTCGTGGGCGGCATGACGCGTATGCCGCGCGTGCAGGAGAAGGTCGCGGAGATTTTCGGGCGAGCGCCGCACAAGGGCGTGAACCCCGACGAGGTGGTGGCTGCGGGCGCCGCGATTCAGGGCGGCGTGCTGAAGGGCCACGTCGAGAACGTGCTGCTGCTCGACGTGACGCCGCTGTCGCTCGGCGTCGAGACCCAGGGCGGCGTGTTCACGCCCATCATCGAGAAGAACACGACGATTCCGACGCGCAAGAGCCAGGTGTTCTCGACCACCGAGGATCACCAGAGCGTGGTGCGCATCCACGTGCTGCAGGGCGAGCGCGCGATGGCGGCCGACAATCACAGCCTCGGCCGCTTCGAGCTGGTGGGCATCCCGCCGGCGCCGCGCGGCGTGCCGCAGATCGAGGTGACGTTCGAGATCGACACCGACGGCGTGGTGGCGGTCTCGGCGAAGGACCTCGGCACGGGCAAGACACAGCAGATTCGCGTCCAGGCCTCGGGCGGCCTCAGCGCCGAGCAGATCACCGCGCTCGTCGGCGAGGCCGAGTCGAACGCGCTCGACGACAAGCGCCGCCGCGACTCCGCCGAGATCAGCAACAAGGCCGACGGGCTCGTGTACTCGACCGAGCGCACGCTCGAGGAGTACGCCGAGCACGTCAGCGACGAAGATCGCCAGAGCCTGCTCGCGGCGCTCGAGAAGACCAAGGCAACCCTCGCGGCGAAGGACTACGACTCGCTCGCAGTCGCGGTCGACGAGCTGTCGGCGCTCTCCTACCAGCTGACGGAGCGGCTGTACGCGGCGCTCGGGTCGAAGACGGAGTGAGGGCGAGGCGGAAGCCTCGATGCCCCTGATGGACACGCGCTCCGCACGTCGCCCCGGCTAAGGTGCGCGCCCGATGACGAAGCGCGATTACTACGAGGTCCTGGGCGTCGGCCGTAGCGCGTCGGCCGATGAGCTGAAGAAGGCGTACCGCAAGCTCGCGCTCGAGTTTCACCCCGACCGCAATCCCGACAATCCGGCGGCGGAGGAGAAGTTCAAGGAGGCGTCCGAGGCCTACGCAGTGCTGTCGGATGCGGACAAGCGCCGGCAGTACGACCAGTTCGGCCATCAGGCGATGGGTGCGGGCGGCGGCTTCCAGGGCGACTTCCAGAACTTCGGCGACATCTTCGGCGACCTGTTCGGCGATCTCTTCGGCGCGATGGGCGGCGGCGGCCGGCGCGGCGGGCGCGGCCAGCGCGGGGCGGACCTGCGGTACACGCACGAGCTCGGCCTCGAGGAAGTGCTCACGGGCGAGGAGACCACGCTCGAGCTTCCGCGCATGCTGCGCTGCGAGAAGTGCACGGGCACCGGCGCGAAGCCGGGCACCCAGCCCGAGCGCTGCGGGCGCTGCAACGGCACCGGCCAGGCCGTGTTCCAGCAGGGCCTGTTCCGCATCAGCCGCCCGTGTGATGCATGCCGCGGCGAAGGCTCGGTGGTGCGAAATCCGTGCACGAGCTGCCGCGGCTCCGGGCGCACCGAGGGCAAGAAGACGCTGAAAGTGCGCGTGCCCGCGGGCGTCGAAGACGGGATGCGGCTGCGCGTCGCGGGCGAGGGGGAGGCGGGCCTCGCTGGGGGACCGGCGGGCGACCTCTACGTGGTGATGGCGGTGCGCGAGCACCCGCTCTTTCAGCGCGAAGGCGCCGACCTCGTGTGCGAAGTCCCCGTGCTCTTCACACAGGCGGCGCTCGGCGCCGAGATCGACGTGCCCACGCTCGAGGGCCGCGTGAAGCTGAAGATCCCCGAAGGCACGCAGTCGGGCCGCACGTTCCGCCTGCGCGGCAAGGGCCTCCCGAGCGTGAGCTCGCCGGCGCGCGGCGATCTGCACGTGCGCATCTTCGTGGAGGTGCCGTCACGCCTCAACGCTCGGCAGCGCGCGCTGCTCGAAGAGTTCGCCGCGGAGAGCGGCGCCGAGGGGACGCCCGTGACGAAGGGCTTCGTCGACAAGCTGCGGGACCTGTTCGATTGATGCGAGCGCTCCTCGCCGCGGCAGTTGTTACGGCTCTCGCATGCGCGGCGTCGGCCCAAGACGAGAAGCCGACCCCCGAGCGCGCGTACGCGGAGGCGCTGCGCATCGCGAGCGAAGACCCGGACGACGGAGCCGAGCAGCTCGCGGCGTTCGTGAAGCAGCACGCGCGGCACCCGCTCGCCGACGACGCGGGCTTGCGCCTCGCGGAGCTGCACGGCGCGGCGAAGCGGCGGCGCGAGGAGCGCGCCGTGCTGGAGCGCGTGGCTGCGATGGAGGGCGCGGACCAGGCGGAGCGCGCGCGCCTGCGCCTCGCGGTGCTGATGCGAACGACGAACGATCTCGCCGGCGCGTACGACGTCGCGGGCGAGCTCGAATTCGCGCAGCTCTCGCAGCCCGAGCGCGAGCAGGCGCACCGCATGCTCGCCGACCTCTCGCGCGAGCTCGGCAAGAAGCGCGCGCAGCTGCGCTGGCTCGGCCAGCTACGCGGCGACGTGCGCGGGAGCGCGCGCGTCGCGGCAGTCGACGCCGAGATCGACAGCGAGATCGCGGTGCTCACCGACACGGAGCTCGCGAAGACCGCCGCGAAGCTCGGCGCGCGCGTGCCCGCCGCGCGGCTCTGGCTGCGCAGCGCCGAGCGCGCGCTCGGGCGCGGGGATCGCGACGGCGCCCAGGCCGCGCTCGAGGAGGCGCGCCGCGCGCCGCTCGCGGGCGGCGACGCCGCGGCGCTCGCGCAGCTCGTGCGAAAGCTCTCGGGCGATCGCGGCGCGGAGGACCTGTTGGGGATGTCGGCGGCGAGCGACGGCCGCATCGACGCGAGCAAAGCGCGCGGCGTGATCGGCGTCGCGCTGCCGCTCACGGGCCCGCTCGCGCCGTTCGGCGAGGAGACGCTGCAAGGCGTGCTGGTGGCTGCAGGCTTTTTCGGCGCGCCCGGCTCGCCCGCTCCCTCGCTCGTGCTCGACGTGCGCGACACCGCCGGCTCCGCCGACGGCGCGCGCGCTGCGCTGGAAGCGTTCGCTGCGGACCCCGAGATCGTCGGCGTGATCGGGCCCCTCGCGGGCGCCGAGACTGAAGTGGCCGCCGAGATCGCGGAAGAGAACGAGCTGCCGCTCATGACGCTCTCGCGGCGCGAAGATCTCGCCGCGGGCCGCGAGTTCGTGTTTCCCCTCGCGCTTTCGCCGCGCGTCGAGGCCGAGCTCGTCGCCGAGTACGCCACGACGACGCTCGGGCTGCGCCGCTTCGCGCTGCTCTACCCGAACGACGAGTACGGGCTCGCGGTGCGCGCCGCGTTCTGGGACGCGGTGGCCGCGCGCGGCGGCGAAGTCGTCTCCGTCGTGCGCTACGCGCCCAAGACGCAGGACTTCTCGACCACGGTGCGCAAGCTCGTCGGCTTCGACTTGCTCCCGGCCGGCGTGATTGCGGCGGTGAACCAGCGCGAGGCGCTGCTGAAGCGCGCGAAGCGCCTTCCGCCGAAGCAGGCACAGGAGCTGCGGCTCGAAGCGAGCTCGCTGCTCGCGAGCGACGGCGCGCCGCTGCCGCCCTACGTCGACTTCGAAGCGCTCTTCATCCCCGACGCCGCCGAGAACGTGGGCCTGATCGCGCCGCATCTCGCCTTTCAGAACGTGCTCGGCGTGCGCCTGCTCGGGACGAGCGGCTGGCACGAGCGCAAGCTGCTCGAGCTCGCCGGCCGGCACGTGGACGGCGCGGTGTTCCCGAGCGGGTTCATCGCCGGCAGCACGCAGCCTCAGCTGATGGAGTTTCAGGCCGCGTACCAGCGCGCCTTCGCGCGCACGCCCGGCTACCTCGCGGCGCAGAGCTACGACGCGGCGCAGCTGATCGTGCGCGCGCTGCTCGAAGGCGCGGACGAGCGCGACGAGGTCGCAAAGCGGCTGCGCAAGGGCACGCTGCACGCCGGCGTTTCGGGCGTGATCGCGATCGGGCGCGAGAGCGGCGTCACGAAGCGTCCGCATCTCGTCGGCGTCGAGCGCGGCGCCTTCATGTCGGTAGACGAAGCCGGCGGTGCGCCTTTCTTGCGCGGGCGCAGCGCGCCGCCTGCTCCTTACGCCGGCGGCGAGAAGAAGCCCGAGAGCTGAGAGAGCGCGCGCTCCTTCGCCGAGCGCCGACTGACTCGTTTCCCGTCAAGTGGCGCACTCGCAGCGTCGAAACGCAGCGAAATGACCCGACGTCCCGCTGGCGACTTCGAGATTCCTGGCGAGCTGCCGATTCTGCCGCTGCGCGAGTCGGTGGTGTTCCCGTACATGGTCATGCCGCTGTTCGTGACGCGCGAGAAGAGCGTCGCGGCGATCGAGGACGCGCTCGCGGGCGACCGCTTGTTATTGCTGCTCGCGCAGCGCAATGCCGAGCTCGAGAGCCCCGGCCCCGACGACCTGCATCGCGTCGGCACCGTGGCGATGGTGATGCGAACGCTGCGCATGGCGGACGGCCGCGTGAAGGCGCTGGTGCAGGGCATCGCGAAAGCGCGCGTCGAGTCGTTCGTGGAGAACGAGCCCGCGCAGTGGGCGCAGCTGAGCGTGATCCCGGACGAGGACGGTGACTGGAGCCCCGAGGCCGAAGCGCTCGGGCGCACCGTGCGCAGCCACGTCGAAGAGCTGCTGCCGCTGAAGAACCTGCCGCCCGAGATCCTGTCGATCACCGCGAACATCCACGAGCCCGGCCGGCTCGCGGACCTGATCGAGTCGAACTTGCGCCTGCGCCTCTCGGAAGCGCAGGAGGTGCTCGAAGCGATCGACCCGCTCGCGCGACTGCGCAGAGTCGACGCCTTGTTACGGCGCGAGCTCGAGATCGTCTCGATGCAGGCGGAGATTCAGTCGCAGGCGAAAGAGGAGATGTCGCGCGGGCAGCGCGAGCATTACCTGCGCGAGCAGCTGCGTGCGATCCAGACCGAGCTGGGCGAGACGGATCAGCGCGGCGAAGAAGTGAGCGAGTACCGCCAGAAGCTCGACGAAGCGGGCCTGCCCGCCGAGGCGAGCGAAGAGGCGCTGCGCCAGCTGCGCCGCCTCGAACGCATGCACCCCGACGGCCCCGAGGCGCAGGTGGTCCGCAGCTACCTCGATTGGATGTGCGAGCTGCCGTGGTCGAAGCTCTCGCCCGATCGCCTCGACCTGAAGCGCGCGAAGCAGATTCTCGACGAAGACCACGCGCACCTCGAGACGATCAAGGAGCGCATCCTCGAGTTCCTGGGCGTGCGCAAGCTCCGCCAAGATTCGCGCGGCCCGATCCTCTGCCTCTCCGGCCCGCCCGGCGTCGGCAAGACCTCACTCGGCCGCTCGATCGCGCGCGCGATGGGCCGCGAGTTCGTGCGCATGTCGCTCGGCGGCGTGCGCGACGAGGCCGAGATCCGCGGGCACCGGCGCACCTACGTGGGCGCGCTGCCGGGCCGCATCCTGCAGGGACTCAAGCACGCGAAGACGCGCAATCCCCTCTTCATCCTCGACGAGCTGGACAAGCTCGGCGCCGACTTCCGCGGCGATCCGAGCGCGGCGCTGCTCGAAGTGCTCGACCCCGAGCAAAACTCGAAGTTCAGCGATCACTACCTGAACGTGCCGTTCGATCTCTCCGCAGTGTTCTTCATCGCCACGGCGAACGTGCTGGAGCGCGTGCCCGCGCCGCTGCGCGATCGCATGGAAGTGGTGCGCGTGCCCGGCTACACGCCGGAGGAGAAGCTCGACATCGCGCGCTCGTACCTGATCCCTCGCCAGACCGAGGAGGCGGGCCTGCCCGCGGATCGCATTCGCTGGAGCGAGCCGGCGCTGCGCTCGATGGTCACGGACTACACGTTCGAGGCGGGCGTGCGCGAGCTCGAGCGCAAGGTCGCTGCGGTGTGCCGCAAGGCGGCGCGGCGCGCGGCCGAGGGCGACACGAAGGTGGTGCGCGTAGAGCCGAAGACGCTGAGCAAGTTCTTGGGGCCCGCGCGCCACGAGCAGACCCTCGCCAGCGCGGTGCCGGAGATCGGCGTCGCGACGGGCCTGGCGTGGACCGAGGCGGGCGGCGACGTGCTGCGCATCGAGTCGACCATGACGCGCGGGCGCGGCCTCGTGCTCACGGGCCAGCTCGGCGACGTGATGAAGGAGTCGGCGCAGGCGGCGCTCACCTGGGTGCGCTGGCGGCTCAGCGAGTTCGGCGTCGACGAGGACCTGTTCTCGCGTCGCGAGCTGCACGTGCACGTGCCGGCCGGCGCGATTCCGAAGGACGGCCCGAGCGCGGGCGTCACGATGGCGACTGCGCTCGCGTCGATCGCGACCGGGATTCCTGTTCGGCCGAACGTGGCGATGACGGGCGAGGTCACGCTGCGCGGACGCGTACTGCCCGTCGGCGGCGTGCGCGAGAAGGCGCTCGCGGCGCTGCGCGCGGGCATCACGACGATGCTGCTGCCGGAGAAGAATCTCGAAGACTTGCGCGAGGTGCCGAAGGAGCTCGCGCGCAAGATGAAGTTCGTGGGTGTGGCGCACATGGATGAAGTGCTGGAGCACGCGCTCGAGCGCAGCCCGAGTGCGCGGAAGAAGACGAAGCGAGAGCCGATGCGCGTAGCCACGCGGGGGCACGTGGCGAGCGTGAAGGCGAGAGGGCGGCGGTAGGAGAAGATCGGCCGGCCTCGAAGACTCGCCGGCCGAAGAGTCTCTCGCGCGGGCAGCAGCCGCGCTGCGGCGGGGGCTCGCGCCGCTCGGCCGCGTGGGCGCGTCTGGGTGTTGCCGTGCGCCGACCGAGGATTTTGGCGCGATGCAGCCGAGCGTGAGCGCGCCCACGCCCGGGCACTCGCTCTGCGACCCCCGCCTCCGCGCGGCTGCTGGGGTGGACTCGAAGAGGCTCTCGGCGCGGGCTGGGAGGAGACGCGGGTGAATCTCCGCCGGCCATTGGGGCCGGGGGAGATTCACTTGGGTTCGAGGCTTGCGTCGGTTCGAGTTGGTGCGGGTACCGTGGTTTGCGTGAAGACGCGGATTCGTGACGTGGGAGAGTTCGGGCTGATCGCGCGCATCGAGGCGCTGAGTCGACGCGCCTTTGGGTCGCGGGCTCTGCCGTCGGTCGCGCTCGGGATCGGAGATGACGCGGCGCTGTTGCGGGTGCGCGCGGGCGAGCAGGTAGTCGTCACGACGGACGCGCTGGTCGAGGGTGTGCACTTCGACTTTGCGCAGGAGTCGGCGCGCACCGCGGGGCGGCGCGCGCTCGTCGCGAATCTGTCGGATCTCGCGGCGACGGGAGCGCGGCCGCTGGGGTTCGTCGTCGCGCTGGCGGCGCCGCCGAGCTTGGAGCTGGCGCGGGCGCTCGGGATTGCGCGCGGGCTCCTCGATGTCGCGGCGCAGCTCGATTGCCCGCTCGTGGGTGGGAATCTCGCGCGCGCGTCGGAGGTGAGCGTCGCGATCACGGCCATCGGGGCGGTTCGCGCGGGGCGGGGGTTGTTACGGAGCGGGGCGCGTGCGGGGGACCGAGTGTTCGTTACCGGCACGCTCGGCGGCGCCGCGCTGGACCGCGCGCGGAAGCGCGTCACGCGCGCCGCGGTTCCGCGCATCGGGGCGGGAATCGCGCTGGCGCGGACGCGTGGCGTGGGGGCGTGCATCGACGTGTCGGACGGGCTCGCGGCGGATCTGATGCACGTGTGCCGCGCGTCGGGTGTTCGGGCGCGGCTCGAGGTCGCCGCGATTCCGACGCCGTCCGGGTTTGCCAAGGCGTGTGCGCGGGTGCGGCGCGATCCGCTCGCGCTCGCGCTCGCGGGTGGGGAGGACTACGAGCTGCTGTTCACCGCGCGCGGCGGCGCGGCGAAAACGGGTTTGCTGTCGCGAAGGCTCGGCGTGCGCGTGACCGAGATCGGGCGGATCGAGGCGGGGCGGGCGGCGGTGCTCGGGTTGCCGGAAGGGCTCGGGGCCGGCGGGTTCCGGCACTACTGAGGCGCCTTCGCGCGGCCGATCGAAGCTGAAGCGGGGCCGCGCATCCCCCGCGCGGGGAGGGGCGCCAAGCGTCCGGAATCGCTTCGGCTTCGGGCGTCAAGCCCGGCATCGGCAATGCCGATGAATCGCCCGTGCGTCTCTCCCTCGTCCACAAGTTTGCGCTCGGTTCGGTAGCCGCTGCGGGCTCGGCGCTGATCGTGCCTCCGCTCGCGGCTTCCGTGGGTTTGCCTGCGAGCCCGGTGCTCGTGCACTCGCTCGCGGTCGTGATCGGCGCGGGCGTGGGCGTCGCGTTCGCGCGGCGCTTGTTGGGCGAACCGAGTGAGGCGGCGAAGCTGGCGAAGCGCGCAGTGCGCGGGGACTACGTGGCGCTCGACGCGATGCCGGCAGCGCCGCCGATCGAGGATGAAGCGCACGAGCTCGCGGTGGCGGCGGCGCAGCTCGGCGAGCGGCTGCGCGCGCTCTCCGGCCAGTCGCAGGCGCTGGCGGAGCGCATGCAGCGTTCGGTCGAGTCGTTCGCGCAGGGCGGCAAGCGCGCGGACGCAAGTGCGCGCGAGATCGCCGAGACGGCGAACGGGCTCGCGAAGGGCAGCGCGAATCAAAAGCAGCTGCTCGCGGACGTGCAGCGGCTGTCGGCGGAGATCGCGTCGGCGATCGAGGCGAACGCGTCGCGCGCGCGCGAGGCGTTCGGCTTCGCGGCCGAGGCGAATCAGAAGGCGAACGCGGGCGTAGACGTGTCGCGCCTCGCGATCGAGAAGATGCGCAGCGTGTTCGAGCGCATGGAGCACGCGGGCAAGCTGGTGTTCGATCTCGAAGCGAAGACGCGCCACGTGCACCAGATCACGGAGCTGATCACGAGCGTCGCGTCGCGCACGAACTTGCTCTCGCTGAATGCGTCGATCGAAGCGGCGCGCGCGGGCGAGGCGGGTCGCGGTTTCGCGGTGGTCGCAGACGAGATTCGCAAGCTCGCCGAGAGCGCGCAGCGCAGCGGCGACGAGATCTCGAAGCTCGTGGGCGAGATCGAGAGCGGCACGCGCAGCGTCGCCGACGAGATGCGCCAATCGGGCCAGGTGATCGCCGAGGGCCGCGACGACGTGAACACGATCTTCCACTCGCTCGAGCAGATTCGCGCCGCCGTGGGCGAGGCCTCGACGCGTGCGGAGGAGATCTTCGAGCAGGCCGACGTGCAGGCGCAGGGCGCCGAGCGCATGGTCGCGGCGGTGAGCGAAGTCGCGGGCGTCTCGGGCGAGAACGTCGCGAGCGTCGACCTCGTCGCGGGCAGCGCGGAGCAGCAGCTCGAGACGATCGCGGAGCTGGTGGCGGGAGCGCACGAGCTGGCCGTCGTGGCGCGCGAGCTGGGTGAAGCGACCGTGCGTTCGCGCAGCGGAGCCGCGCGATGAGCGCCGCAGACGAGAGCCGCATGCTCGCGTTCGAGCTCGGCGGCGCGCTGTTCGCGCTACCGATTTCGGGCGTGGTGGAAGTCGCCGAGGCCGCGCGCATCGCGCCGGTGCCGATGCTGCCGCGCGGGAGCTTCGGCGTGGTGAATCACCACGGCGACGCGTTGCCCGTAGTGTTCGGCGGCGGGCTGCTCGAGTTCGCGGGCGCGAGCTCGCCCACGCGCTTGTTGGTGCTCGCGGGCGACGCCGATGATCCGGATCGCTACGGGTTGCCCGTAGACCGCATCGTCGGTCTCGTGGCCGGTGAGGCGAAGATCGCGCGCGGCGAGAGCCCGGTGGCGGAGCGCCGCCAGCACGAAGGCCGCGTGATGAGCGTGATCGATCCGCGCAGGTTGCTCGCCTGCGCGCTCGCGAGGGTCGAAGAGTCGATGAGCGGCGCAAAGCCGCAGGGGGAGGCGCAATGAAGAGGGTTCTCATCGCAGACGACGCATCGTTCATGCGTCAGATGATCCGCGACATCATCGAGCCGGAGGGCTACGAGGTCGTGGGCGAGGCGTCCGACGGCGTCGAAGTCGTCGACAAGTTCCGCAAGCTGCGGCCGGACCTCGTGATGATGGACATCGTGATGCCCAAGCGATCGGGCATCGACGCCGTGCGCACGATCCGCTCCGAGGACGCGACCGCCACGATCGTGATGTGCAGCGCGCTCGGTCAGGAGACGCTCGTGATGGAGGCGATCCAGGCCGGCGCCAAGGACTTCATCGTGAAGCCCTTCAAGCCCGACGCCGTGATCGCGACGCTCGCGAAGGTGGTGGAGAAGGCCGCGTAGCGGCGCCACGCGCACGTGCTCAACCCTCCCCTCCTCCTTCCTGGAACCTCCGTGCCCTTCAGCGCCTCGCGGGTCGTCGTGAGCGGCAAGCCGCCGAGTACCGCGCAAGCGGTGTAGGCGGCGCGCAGCGAGGCCAGCCGAGCGGAGCTCGGAAAAGATGGATCTAGCCAAGTACCGCGCGCTCTTTCTCGAGGAAGCGACCGAGCACCTCGCGGAGCTTTCGCGCGCGCTGCTCGCGCTCGAGAAGAACGCCGCCGACGCGGAAGCCATCGACGCAGCGTTCCGCATGGCGCACTCGATCAAGGGCATGGCGGCGTCGCTCGACTATCAGGGTCCGACCGAGCTCGCACACAAGCTCGAGGACCTGCTCGCCGCGCAGCGCGCGGCCGGCGCCGTCGACGCGCGGGCGAGCGCGCTCTTGTTCCGCGCGCTCGAGGGCCTCGAGCGCATGGTGGCAGCGCTGCGCGCGACGGGGGAGCCGCCCGCCGCCGATCCTGCGCTGATCGCCGAGTTATCAGGGACGGCGACCGAGCCGAACGAGTCGCCGCCAAAAAAATCGTCAGCGCGGCGCCCGTAGCCGAGGCCGCCGCGCCGCCCGAGAGGCCGCCAACGCAAGCACAAGTCGCGGTGCCGTCCGGCGCGCAGCCGCCGACCCTGCGAGTGCGCGTCGAGATGCTCGATCGCTTCATCTCCTCGGTCGGCGAGGTCGTGCTGTCGTCGAGCCAGCTGCGCGGCATGGCGCAGCGCGAGCGCGGCGCGTCCGCGGAGCTCGCGGCGGGGCTCGATCGCATGGACCGCGTGGTCGCGGACC
This sequence comes from Deltaproteobacteria bacterium, assembly GCA_016875395.1. Taxonomy (NCBI): domain Bacteria; kingdom Pseudomonadati; phylum Myxococcota; class Myxococcia; species Deltaproteobacteria bacterium. The sequence continues at coordinate 94,796 of VGRF01000005.1, forward strand.
TGCAGCGCCGCGCGCTCGGCATGCGCACCGCGCCGCTCCAGCGCGTGGTCGAGCCGTTGCCGCGCACGGCGCGCGAGCTCGCGCGCGAGCTGGGCAAGCAGGTCGAGGTGGAGATTCGCGGCGCGGAGCTCGAGCTCGATCGCTCGATTCTCGACCGCCTCGGCGATCCGCTCGTTCACCTCGTCCGCAACGCCGTCGATCACGGCCTCGAGTCGCCGAGCGCGCGCACGCAGGCGGGCAAACCGCCCGCGGGCCGCATCGTGATCGAGGCGCGCCGCGAACGCGATCACGTGCGCATCGCGGTCTCCGACGACGGCAAGGGCATCGACCTCGAGCGCGTGAAGCGCCGCGCCGTCGAGGCGGGGCTCTTGCACGCGGACCTCGCCGACGACCTCCCGCCCGACGAGATCGCGGCGCTCGTGTTCCGCCCCGGGCTCTCGACCGCGCAGGAAGTCTCGAAGATCTCCGGCCGCGGCGTCGGCATGGACGCGGTGAAGGCGACCATCGAGGCGCTCGGCGGCGGCGTCGAGCTCGCCTCGCAGCCCGGCCTCGGCACCACGACGTTGCTGCTGGTGCCGGTGACCGCGGCCGTGCAGCGCATGTTGTTGTTAGTGGTCGCGGGCGAGATCGTGGGTCTACCGATCTCGAAGGTGGAGCGCGTCGTCGAGCTCGACACCGCTAGCATCGAAGATGCTGGCCGCGAGCGCTTCGCGATCGTCGACGACGCGCCGATGCTCGTGATCGATCTCGCCGAGCGCCTCGGCCTCGGCGAGCGCCGCCGCGCTGGGGTCGCGCCGCTCGTGATCGTCGACGTGCGCGAGCAGCAGATCGGCCTCGTCGTGGAGCGCCTCCACGGTCAGCAGGAGATCTACGTGAAGCCGCTGCCGCGCCTGCTCGCGCGCGCACGCGGGCTCGCGGGGCTCACGGTGCTCTCGGACGGTGCGCCCGTGTTCCTGCTCGATCTCGGGCCGCTCGCATGACGCAGCTCGCAAATCACGACGCAGCGAGCGCGCGCCGCATCGACCGGCTGTGCGAGCTCACGAGCATCGGCGCGGGCCACGCAGCGGGCGCGTTCGCCGCGCTGCTCGGGCGCGCGTGGGAGATGCGCGTGCCGCGCGCGCGCGTGCTCGAGGCAGGCGAGCTGGACGCGCCGCTCGCGCAGCTCGGCGGGGCCGACGCCTCGGAGTGCAGCGGCGTGATTTTCGAAGTGCAGGGCGGACTCGGCGGCGTGCTCGGGTTGTTATGGCCGCCAGCGAGCCGCGACGCGCTGCTCAATGCGCTCCTCGGCGAGAACGCGAGCATCGAGGCGCAGGCGCAGTCGGCGCTCCAGGAGGTCGCGAACATCGCAGCCTCGCACTTCGCGACCGCGCTCGGGCAGATGCTCGGCGAGAGCGTGCTCATCTCGGTGCCGCAGCTCGAGACGTCGGGCGCGCCCGCGGCCTTCATCGCTCAGGTGGCTGCGAACGCCAGCCAGCGCCCGGTGCTGCGGATCGAGATCGCGCTGCGTGATCGCGCGACCGGGCACGAAGTGCTGCTCGCGTACGCGCCCAGCGAGCTCGGCGCCTAGAACCCATCTCGAGATTCCTCCCGTCGCCGGGCGCGCGGCGAATCCGAGCGGAGTCGAGGCGGTGGCCGCGTGATAAGTTCGCGCGCCGCATGAACGCCGAACGACTCCGCGCGCTGCTCGACTCCGTGAAGGCCGGCGAGCTCTCGACCGACGACGCGCTGGAGCATTTCGCGCAGCTGCCGTTCGTGACGAGCGAGCACGCACGCGTCGACACGCACCGCGCGCTGCGCCAGGGCATGCCCGAGGTGGTCTTCGGGCTAGGCTAGACGCCGGAGCAGATCGCGTCGATCGCGCGCACGCTGCGCGGCGCGGGCCAGCATGCGCTCGTGACGCGCGTCGAGCGGGACGCCACGCACGAGGTCCTCGCGCGCGAGCCGGGCGGCGAGTACGACGCGGGCGCGCGCCTGCTCTGGTACGGGCCCGCCGAGGTCGCCATCACCGGCGCGGGCACGATCTGCGTCGTGTGTGCGGGCACGGCGGACCTGCCGGTCGCGCGCGAGGCGGCGGCGGTGGCGCGCGTGCTCGGCAACAAGGTCGAGCTGATCGCGGACGTCGGCGTCGCCGGGCTGCACCGCCTGCTCGCGGCGTCGGAGGCGCTGCGCGCCGCGCGCGTGCTGATCGTGATCGCGGGCATGGAGGGCGCGCTGCCGTCGGTCGTGGGCGGCCTCGTTGCGCGGCCCGTGATCGCGGTGCCGACGAGCATCGGCTACGGCGCGTCGTTCGGTGGACTCGCGGCGTTGTTAGGGATGATGTCGAGCTGCGCGTCGAACGTGACGGTCGTGAACATCGACAACGGCTTCGGCGCCGCGGTGGTCGCCTCGCTGATCAACCGGGCCTGACGTGGCTGCCAAGAAGCGAAGCGGGAAGGCGCTGCGGGCGCGCGTGACTTCACCGGGACACGGCGCCGCGCGCCCGCAGCGCGTGCTGCACCTCGATCTCTTCTCGGGCATCGCGGGCAACATGTTCCTCGGCGCGCTGCTCGACGCGGGCCTGCCGCAGCGCGAGCTGTCGGCCGGGCTCGCGGGGCTCGGCGTCGCCCACGCGCTGCGTGTGACGCGAGTCCGCCGCGGGGCGCTCGCGGCGCGTTACGTCGAGGTGCGCGTGCCAGGTGAGAAGCGCCGCGCTCATCACGAGCGCGTGCGTCATCGGCATGCACATGCGCATCACTCGCACGATCATTCTCACGACCACGACCACGACCACGACCACGACCGCGCGCACTTCCATCCTCACGCGCACGGCCGCGGCTACGACGAGATTCGGCGTTTGCTCGATCGCGCGAAGCTCGCGCCGGCGGTGCGAGATCGCGCGCAGGCGATCTTCGGCGCGCTCGCGCAAGCCGAGGCGCGCGTGCACGGCATCTCGGTCGCGAAGGTGCACTTCCACGAGGTCGGCGCAGTGGACGCGATCGTCGACGTGACGGGCGCTGCGCTCTGGCTCGAGCTGCTCGGCGTGCAGCGCGTGACGGCGTCGCCGGTCGCCCTCGGTCACGGCGCGCTCGACATGGCGCACGGGCGGCTGCCGCTGCCCGCGCCGGCGGTGCTCGAGTTGTTACGGGGCGCGCCGGTCGTGCCCGCGCCGGTCGCGTGGGAGACCGTCACGCCCACGGGAGCGGCGATCCTGCGCGCGAGCGTCGACGAGTGGTGCGCGCTGCCGGCGATGACGATCGACGCGATCGGCCACGGGGCGGGCAACGATCGGCCGGGTCCGATGCCGAACGTCGTTCGCGCCGTGCTCGGGCGCAGCGGCGGCTCGCAGCGCGACACCGTCTCAGTGATTACGGCGCACCTCGACGATCTCGTGCCCGAGCACTTCGACCTCGCCCTCGAGCGCCTGCTCGCCGCGGGCGCGCTCGACGTGGCGCTCCAGCACGCGCAGATGAAGAAGAACCGCCCCGGCTTTGCGCTGACGGTGATCGCGCCGCCGCACAACCGCGCCGAGCTCGCGCAGCTCGTGCTGCGCGAAACGGGCAGCCTCGGCGTGCGCGTGCAGGATGCGGAGCGGCTCGTGCTGCCGCGCGAGGTCGTGACGGCGCGCACGCCGCACGGCCGTGTTCGGGTGAAGCTCGCATTCGGCGCGAGCGGCGAGGCGAGCGCGTCGGCCGAGTACGACGACGCGAAGCGCATCGCGCAGGCGCGCGGTGTCGCGCTCGCGCGCGTGATTCGCGACGCCGAAGACGCCGCGCTTCTCGCGTTGACAATGAGAAGCCGCCGCTCGTAGAGTGCGCGCCACTTTGGAGGGCAACGTGTCCGACCTACCCAACGCAGTCGTGAAGCGACTTCTGTCGAAGCACGGAGACGGAATGCGCGTCTCCGGCGACGCCATCGAGAAAGCGGTCGCCGCTGCGGAGGACTACATCGCCCGCCTCGCTCGCGAAGCGCACGCGCTCGCGGTCGCCGACAAGCGCAAGACGATCATGGAGAGCGACATCGTCCAGGCGCGCGCGCGCGTTTCCTAGCGCCGTTCGCGCTCTCGCGGCGCGGTTCGCGCGCCTAGCTCATTCGCTGCGCGTGCCGCGCGCGATCGGGCTGCCGAAGAGATCGCTCAGGTAGTTGATCCAGTCGGCTTCATCGCGCTCGCCAAAGCCGCGGAAGAGAACGCCGACACCGGCGCCGCGCGCTCCAACCGCGTCGAAGCGGTAGACGGCTTCGGCTTCGACGCTCAGCGTGCGCCCGAGCTCGGGCAGCTCGATCTGGAATTGGCGGATTTCGTCGAGCGGGTCGCGCCAGCTCGCGCCGATGAACGCGCCGAGCCGAGCAACCGACGTCGTGAACGCGCCGCGCCCGTCGGCGAGTCGCACGCCGAGCCGCCAGTCGAGGCGGCTGAAGCGTCGCTTCGCGCGCGAGCTGAGCAGGCGCAGCGCGCCCGGAGCGATCTTTTCGGGATCGAGCGGATGCACGAGGTAGCCCGAAGCGCCGACACCGCGCGCGGCCTCGCGCACGGCTTCGCGCACGTGGTCGTCGACGAGCACGACCGGCAGCTCCTCGACGCCAGGCAGCGCGTGCAGATCCGAGAGCAGCTCGATGCCCTCCGAGCGGCCGAGATGCGTGTCGGCGAACACGAGCTCGTAGCTGTGGGCGCGGAAGGCATCGAGCGCATCGTGCGCCGTGAAATCGCTGCGCACGCGCAGGCCCGCCTGCTCGAGGCGCCGCGCGAGCGCAGCGTTGCGTCCGAGGTGCGGGCCGACCAGCAGCACGCGCGCACCGGCGCGTGGCTGGCGCTCCGCCGCCGGCGGGCGCGCGAGGCGGTGCGGGAGCGCGCGCACGGGCGTGATCAGCGGCGCCGGTGCGGCAGCGAGACGATCGCGCAGGCTGTCGAGGCGCTGCGACAGCGCGAGCTCGGCGTCGGAGGCGCCACTCCACGCGGCGTCGAGCCGCGCGACGCGCTGCTCCGGAGCCGTGCAGCGCAATGACGCGAGCGCGCCGCGGCCCGGCAGCACGACGCGATTCGGCTCGATCGCGCGCGCGGCGGCGAGCGCGTCCTCGTGCCCGAGCGAGAACGCCAGCACCTGCGCGCCGGATTCGGGCGTGTACGCGATGCCGAGCGCGTCGAGGCGGCGCGCCGCCATGCGCAGGTTTCGCTCACGCGCCGCCCATGCCCCACGCACGCGCGCTTCCAGCTCGCTCGCGGAGCCGCAGCCGCCGAGCGCGATCATCGGGAGAAAGAAGAACGGCAGCGGCGCGAGACACTTGATGTGCGTGGTGCCAACCGCGCTGAACGAGATCGACTCGAAGCGCTTCGCGCCGGCGAGCGTGGCGAAAGGCTCGAGCGAGAGGCGCAGCTTGCCGCGCAACGTGCGGCCGCCGGGAAGCGGCGTCACCTCGACGCCCATCTCGGCAAATCGCGCTGTGAGCTCGGCGAGCGAGCGTTCGGGTAGCTCCGCCACGCGCGCACTCCTCCAAACAGTGCGTTTCGTCGGAGCGCGGGCGCGGCTTGAACGCCGCGCGCGCCTTCGGGCGCACCGCCGCGTTGCGTGGCGTCCGAGCTCGCGCGCCCGGGCGAGCCCCGAAAAGTGAAGGCCCGGGAAGCTCGCGCCTCCCGGGCCTTCCATCAGAACTGGGGCGACCTACATCATCCCCGGCATGCCGCCGCCGGCCGGGCGGCGGCTTCGTCTGTCTGGCTTCGTTGCGCCGCGCTCGCCGTATGAGGAATACGGCTTCGCTTGCGCGCCTCGCCAGCCAGCCGAATCCGCTCGCCGGGCTCGGCCGCGAGGGCCGTTACATCATCCCCGGCATGCCGCCGCCGGCCGGGCCGTGGCTGTGGCCGCCGCCCGCTTCCTTCTCTTCGGGCTTGTCGGCGATCATCGCCTCGGTGGTCAGCAGCAGCGAGGCCACGCTGGCCGCGTTCTGCAGCGCCGAGCGCACGACCTTGGTCGGGTCGATGACGCCGGCCTTGATCATGTCCTCGTAGGTCTCCGTCGCGGCGTTGAAGCCGAACGCACCCTTCCCGCCCTTCACCTTGTCGACCACGATCGAGCCTTCGACGCCAGCGTTCTCGCTGATGCGGCGCAGCGGCTCCTCGATCGCGCGGCGGATGATGGAGACGCCGGCGGCCTGCTCGGGCGAGAGGTCCTTCTCCAGCCCGTCGAGCGCGGCCTGCGCGCGGATGAGCGCGACGCCGCCGCCGGGCACGATGCCCTCTTCCACCGCGGCGCGGGTCGCATGGAGCGCATCCTCGACGCGCGCCTTCTTCTCCTTCATCTCGGTCTCGGTCGCGGCGCCGACCTTCACCACCGCAACGCCACCCGCGAGCTTCGCGAGCCGCTCCTGCAGCTTCTCCTTGTCGTAGTCGCTCGTGGTCTTGTCGATCTGGCCGCGGATCTCGGCGATGCGGCCCTCGATCGCCTTCTTCGCACCCGCGCCGTCGATGATCGTGGTGTTGTCCTTGTCCGCGACGACCTTCTTCGCGCGGCCGAGGTCCTTCATCGTCACGTTCTCGAGCTTGAGCCCGAGCTCTTCGCTGATGACCTGCCCACCGGTGAGGATCGCCATGTCCTGCAGCATGGCCTTGCGGCGATCGCCGAAGCCGGGCGCCTTCACCGCGCACACGTTCAGCGTGCCGCGGATCTTGTTCACGACGAGCGTCGCGAGCGCCTCGCCTTCCACTTCCTCGGCCACGATCACGAGCGGCTTGCCGCCGCGCGCGACCTGCTCGAGCACCGGCAGCAGGTCCTTCATCGCGCTGATCTTCTTCTCGCTGAGGAGCAGCAGCGCGTCGTCGAGCTCGGCTTCCATGCTCTCCGTGTTGGTCACGAAGTACGGCGAGATGTAGCCGCGGTCGAACTGCATGCCCTCGACCACGTCGAGGGTCGACTCCATGGACTTCGCTTCCTCGACGGTGATCACGCCTTCCTTGCCGACCTTCTCCATCGCCTCGGCGAGCATCTTGCCGATGGCGTCGTCGCCGTTCGCGGAGACGGTGCCGACCTGCGCGATCTCGGCGCTGTCGCGCGTGGGCTTGCTGAGCTTCTTCAGCTCCTCGACGAGCGTCACGACGGCCTTGTCGACGCCGCGCTTCAGCTCCATCGGGTTCATGCCCGCAACCACGAGCTTGCTGCCCTCGCGGAAGATCGCCTGCGCGAGCACGGTGGCGGTGGTGGTGCCGTCGCCGGCGGTGTCGCTCGTCTTCGAGGCGACTTCCTTCACCATCTGCGCGCCCATGTTCTCGAACTTGTCCTCGAAGGAGACTTCCTTCGCGACCGTGACGCCGTCCTTCGTGACGGTGGGCGAGCCCCAGCTCTTCTCGATCACGACGTTGCGGCCCTTCGGCCCGAGCGTCACGCGCACCGCGTTCGCGAGGCCGTTCACGCCCGCGAGCAGCTTCGCCCGCGCGTCTTGGTCGTACTTCACTTCCTTGGCCATGTGTGGCTCCTAATCAGTGGGAGGGAGTTGTTACGGCGAGCGGACTACTCGATGACGCCGAGCACGTCCTCTTCGCGGATGATCATGTGCTCTTCGCCGTCGAGCTTGACCTCGCTGCCGGCGTACTTGCTGAACAGCACGCGGTCGCCCTTCTTCACGTCGAGGGGGCGCACCTTGCCGTCGTCGCCTGCCTTGCCGTTGCCGACGGCGACGACGCGCCCCTCTTGGGGCTTTTCCTTCGCGGTGTCGGGAATGATGATCCCGCCCGCGGTCTTCTGTTCCTCGTCGACGCGCTTGATCAGGATGCGGTCGCCAAGGGGTCGAATCTTCATTGCGAGAGTCCTCCGGAGGGGCGCCGCGCGAAATGCGACGCGATTCGAGTTGCGGCCGCGCCCTTGCGCGGAAACCGCGGATCCGGCGGCGACTGCTTTGGTTGGCACTCGACACGCCAGATTGCCAAAAGGCGGGCGCACTCTATCGCGAGGCCGAACTCGGTCAACGGAATCGCGGAGTTGCGGCTGTGCCCGGCGAAATCCTCGGTTAGCGTCCGAGCGAATCTCCAGCGAAGGAGCGCGCCGATGGCGGTGCTGACGCGAAGACAGCGCGAGATCTACGACTACCTCCGCGATTTCGTCGGAACGCACGGCTACTCGCCGAGCCTCGAGGAGATCGGCGCGAAGTTCGGGCTCACCTCGGTGGCGACCGTGCATCGCCACATCGAGCTGCTCGTCGAGAAGGGCTTCGTGCGCAAAGTCGCGAACAGCTCGCGCTCGCTCGAGGCGGTGGAGGAGCGGCCCGCGGCGCCGACGATGATCGAGCTGCCGGTGCTCGGCTGCGTGGCCGCGGGCTCGCCAATCGAGGTGTTCGAGCAATCGGAGCGCGTGACGGTGCCCGCCGACATGGTGCGGCGGCGCGGCGAGACGTTCGTGCTGCGCGTGCGCGGCGACTCGATGATCGACGAGCAGATTCGCGACGGCGACCAGATCGTCGTCGAGCGCGCGCACGAGGCGCGCAAGGGCGAGATGGTGGTCGCGCTCGTGCGCGGCAGCGAGGCGACGCTGAAGCGCTTCTACCGCCGCGGCCCGAAGGTGATCCTCGAGCCCGCGAATCCCGCGTACCGCCCGATGGAGCTGCCCGCGAGCGAAGTCGAGATCAGCGGCATCGTTCGCGGTCTCCTGCGCACTTACTGAGGCGAGGTACAGTCCGCCGCCCCAATCGCCCCGAGGTCCCCCCGATGGCTGAGCCTGATCCGCTGGAGAAGTACGTCCGCGGGATTCTCGAAGGGCTAGGCGAGGACCCGGACCGCGACGGCCTCGAGCGCACGCCGCATCGAGTCGCGCGCTCGTACCGGTTCCTCACGAAGGGCTACGCCGAGGATCCGGTCACGATCCTGAACAACGCGCTCTTCGACGTGACCTACGACGAGATGGTGCTCGTCAAGGACATCGACTTCTTCAGCCTGTGCGAGCACCACCTGCTGCCGTTCTTCGGTCGCGCTCACGTCGCCTACATCCCGAACGGGAAGGTCGTCGGCCTCTCGAAAATTCCTCGGCTGGTCGAGATGTTCGCGCGGCGCCTGCAGGTCCAAGAGCGGCTCACGATGCAGATCGCCGAGACGATCGAGAAGGTGCTCGCACCGAAGGGCGTCGCGGTCGTCACCGAGTCGGTGCACCTGTGCATGATGATGCGCGGGGTCGAGCAGCAGAACGCGTTCGCAATCACGAGCTCGCTGAAGGGCCTGTTTCAGTCGGATCCCAAGACTCGCTCCGAGTACATGGAGCTGATCCGGCATCGGAAGGCGAGCTTCGCGTAGGCCACCTCCAGGCCGTCCACGCGCCGGTCAAGGCGGCGACCAGTGGGGCAGGGGCCCCGATCGGCCGATCGGTCTGACGCGGTGCAGCGAGCTGCCCCGTTTGTCGCAGCGCGTCAAAGCGACCTCGAGTTGTGGGCACATCATCCGAGAAGTGAATGAATCAAAAAGATTAAATTGCGAATTGATCGCTATTGGCTTTTGCGTCACGGCGTCATACGCTGCCGCCCGTTCGGAGGTGGGAGGCGTCATTCGACTCCCTCCAGTCGGGCAAAAGTCGAGAAAAAACCGCTAGTCCGGAAGGAAGTTGCAACTTTGGCGCAGCGCGTCGAAAGCGCTGCCGAGTGCAACCGCGGAAGAGATCGACACGACCTCGCACCTCCGGTCGCAGGCGGGACGTCCGCCCGCGACGTCGCGGCGTTGCCGAGCACGGCGCGCCCCGACGGAAAAGAGCACATGGCCTGCACGCGAAGAACGGCGGGACCGCAACGAGGGCAGGCAGGGCCCTAACAACAGGAGCAAAGGTGGAGAACAAGATCGACTTCTCCATGTCGGCGCAGCGCCGTGCGACGTGGCGCAAGATCGCGCCCGACCACGAGCTCGGTCAGGAGACCGATGCGGCGGCAGTGAAGAACGTGCGGAGCGTCGGCGGCGTGCCGATCAACCCGTCGCGCTCGAACACGAACAGCGAATCGCAGCGCTCGGGCGAGCGCGGCGCGCTCGTGTCGTACTTCAAGGACATCGCCGAGATCAAGACGCTCGGGAAGGAAGAGGAAGTCCTTCTCGCCAAGGAGATCGAGGCGTCGGTGCTCGGATTCCGCGAGGGCTTGCTCGCGATTCCGTGGACGGCTCTCGAAGCGGTCCGCATTTGGCTGAACCTCAAGGAAGAGGGCCGCGCGACCGGCAAGATGTGCGAGCAGTTCGGCTCGGGCTCGCCGGAAGGCGAGGACCTCGGTGCGAAGGTCGACGCGATGCTCGGCCGCGCGCACACGCTGCTGCGCAAGCGCGAAGAGGCGCTCGCGGCGGGCGACGCCGCGCTCGTCGAGAAGCACAACAAGCGCGCCGCGCGGCTGCTGAAGGAGCTGGAGCTCTCGATGCACCTGCTCGGCCGCATGCGCCGCACGCTGCTCGAGAAGAAGTCTGAAGTCGCCCAAGCCACGCGCCGCGCTGCGCCGCTCGACGCGAAGAAGGCGGCTGCGATGAGCGACACCGCGAAGCAGCGCCGCAAGGCTGACGCGCATCGCGCGGAGCAGCAACTCGCGGCGTTCGAGCGCGAGCTCGGCATGGCGCCGCCTGCGTTCCTCGAGGTGGTCGGCCGCATCGAGTACCACTGGGACCACTTGATGGAAGTGAAGAACGTGTTCGTTCAGCACAACCTCAAGCTGGTGGTCGCGATCGCGAAGGACTTCCGGAACATGGGCATTGCCTTCCAGGACCTGATCCAGGAAGGCAACATCGGCCTGATCCGCGCGGTCGAGAAGTTCGAGTACCAGCGCGGTCACAAGTTCTCGACCTACGCGGTGTGGTGGATTCGGCAGGCGCTGATCCGCGCGATCCAGAATCACTCGCGCACGATCCGCATCCCGAGCCACGTGCACGACACGCTGCTCAAGTACTACCGCGCGTACAACGCGCTCGAGAAGAAGCTCGGCCGCGATCCGACCACGCTCGAGATCGCGAACGAGATGAAGATCGACGAGGAGCGCGCGGAACAGCTGCAGCGCATGGTGCGCGAGCCGGTGAGCCTCGAGAAGGAAGTGCCGGGCACGGATTCGAAGAAGGTGAAGGATGTCGTCGCCGACCCGAATCCGATCTCGCCCGCGAACGGCCTCGACCACTTCCGCCTCGAAGAGGCGGCGGATCTCTCGGTCGCTCAGCTGTGCGAGCGCGAGCGCAACATCCTGCGCTGGCGCTTCGGCCTGAAGGGCGAGCGCGAGCACACGCTCGAAGAGATCGGCGGCAAGCTCGGCCTCTCGCGCGAGCGCGTACGCCAGCTCGAAGCGCGCGCGCTGGCGAAGCTCCGCAACTCGGAGAATCGCCTGCGCCTCGAGGCGTTCGTGCAGGACGTCGTCGGCGTCTGACGATCGCTCGCTAGAAGGCAACGCCCGGCTCGGATCGCTCCGAGCCGGGCGTTCTCGTCTCGGCCCTGCGCTTGTTAGGACGCGCTCGGGCTCGCGCCATCGATCGGATCGTCGAGGAACGCGGAGAGATCGACGCGCAGCGGCGCGGGCATGCACAGCCACTCGCCGACGAGGCAGCGCGGCGCTTCGAGGCGCTTGCGCTCGCCTTCGAGCCACGCGCTCTCGACCGCACGGCGTCGCTCCTCGAGCACGCGCTGGCGCTCGGTCGCAACGGCCGCCTCGACCTCGGCGTCCGTCGGCCCCTTCTTGTCGACCAGCTGAATCAGCGCGTAGCTGTTCTCGCCGAGCGTGTGGACGGTCGCGTCTGAAGGCTTCTCCTTCGTGAGCGCGAACGCCGCGGTCATGAGATCCGTCGACGCGCCGACCTCAGGAACGAACCCCTCCGGGCTGCGCCGGAACGCTGCGGGGCGAAGGATCGGCAGGTTCTTCTCGCGCGCCGCTTCCTCGAGCGACTTCCCGCCCTTCACGGCAGCCGCGAGCGCATCCGCATCCGCCTTCGCGACGCCCGCCGCCGCATCCGTGCGCGCGAGCTCCTGCGCCACCTTCGCGCTCGCCTCGGCGTACGGCATCGTCACCGCGGGACGCTTCTCCTCCACCTTGATCAAGTGCAGGCCGAAGGGCGACTCCACGATCTCGGAGAGCTCGCCAGCATCCAGCGCGAACGCGGCCGTCTCGAACTCCGTGACCATCGCGCCGCGGCCGAAGAAACCGAGATCGCCGCCCGCCTCCTTCGAGCCCGGGTCCTCGCTGACTTCCTTCGCAACGGCCCCGAAGTCCTCGCCCGCCTTCACGCGCTTCTGCGCCGCCTCGATCTTCGCGAGCGCGGCCGCCTTGGTCGTCTCGTCCGAGCCCGCCGCGAGCGACACCAAGATGTGTCGCGCCTTCACCTGCTCGGGCGTGTCGAGCTCGGAGCGGCGCTCCTCGACGGCCTTGCGCACACGCTCGGGGTCCTTCGCGAGCAGCGCCTTGCCCGCCTCTTCGGGCACGTCGAGGTCCGCGCGCGGCGTCGCGCCGTCGAGGCGCACGGCGAGGATCTGCACCTCCTCGCGTCCGTAGCGGATTGCGTCGCGCGTCTCGGCATCGGACACGGCCACGCTCGCCTCGATCAGGCGCGCGGTCTTCGCTGCGAGGAGATCGTCCGAGAGCTGGCGGTTGAACGCGAGCTGCGAGCCGAAGTTCTGCTCGATCACCGTCTTCACCTGCTCAGGGTCGTACTGCCCGGCCTCGTTCTTCGACCAGGACTGCGCCGCGACGAAGGCGCGCAGCTCGTCGTCGCTCACGCCGAGCCCCATGCCCTCGCCGACGTGCGCAAGCAGCGTGGTGCGGAGAACGCCCGAGGCCGCCTGGCTCACGATGAAAGGCATCGCGGCCTTCTCGTCGAACTGCGCGCCGAGGGCACTGCGGTACTGCGAGAGCTGTTGGTCGATCGCGCGCTGCAGCTCGAGGGTCGTGACGCGCCGGTCGCCGAGCTCGATGGCGTTGCCCGCGCCGGGCATCGGGCCCGTGTTGGTGCCCTGGGCGCCGAAGTAGACGGCGAACGGGACCCCGATTCCGACCAGAATCGCCGGCATGATCCAGCGCTGGCCGCGGCGCAGAACGTCGAGCATCGAAAGTTCTCCGTGATGAGCCGCGACACACGGCGTTTGGGGCGGCGCAAGGTAGAAGAGGGAGGGTCTACAGCAACGGAAACACGGGTTTTTCGTTGTTGCGTTCCCGAGGGGCTGATAGAGTCGCCCCGCTTTCGCACGAGAGGAAAAACCTCGCCGGTCCGAAGGAGCTTCAGGTGCCTCTCAAGCGAATCCTCGGCTGGTTCTCGAGCGATCTCGCCATCGACCTCGGGACCGCAAACACGCTCGTCTACGCCAAGGGCAAGGGCATCGTCGTCTCGGAGCCGAGCGTCGTCGCCGTGATGAAGGACCGACGCGGTCCCGACAAGGTGAAGGCGGTCGGGGAAGAAGCGAAGGAGATGCTCGGGCGTACGCCGGGCAACATCGTCGCGGTGCGCCCGATGAAGGACGGCGTGATCGCCGACTTCGACGTGACCGCGGAGATGCTGCGGTACTTCATCAAGCGCGTGCACAACCGCTCCTCGACATTTGTTAGGCCGCGCATCGTCGTGGCGGTGCCGTCGGGCATCACGCCGGTGGAGCAGCGCGCAGTGCGCGAGGCCGCGCAATCCGCGGGCGCGAGTCAGGTCTTCCTGATCGAGGAGCCGATGGCCGCGGCGATCGGCGCGGGGCTCCCCGTGACCGAGCCCTCCGGCAACATGATCGTCGACGTGGGCGGCGGCACGACGGACATCGCGGTGATCTCGCTCGCCGGCATCGTCTACTCGAATTCGACGCGCGTCGGCGGCGACAAGATGGACGACGCGATCATCAACTACGTGAAGCGCCGCTACAACCTGCTGATCGGCGAGCGCACTGCCGAGGCGATCAAGATCGGCATCGGCACCGCGTACCCGACGGCCGAGCTGCGCACGATGGAGATCAAGGGCCGCGATCTGGTGGCCGGCGTGCCGAAGACGCTCACGATCAAGTCGGACGAAGTGCTCGAGGCGCTGCAGGAGCCGGTGAACGCGATCGTCGAGGCGGTGAAGGTCGCTCTCGAGCGCACGCCGCCCGAGCTTGCGGCCGACATCGTCGACAAGGGCATCGTGATGGTCGGCGGCGGCTCGCTGCTGCGAAACCTCGACGTGCTGCTCCGCGAGGCGACGGGCCTGCCGGTGATGGTCGCGGAGAGCCCGCTCACGGCGGTATGCCTCGGGACCGGTGCGTGCCTCGACAACATCGACCTGCTGCACGAAGTGAGCATTCGCAGCTGAGCGCGCGCCAAGCAGCACGTTTGGCGCGTCATCGCGGATTTTTCGCGCCGGGTGCGTGACGCAGGCCGCTTCGCAGCGCGAAGCGTGAGCTAAACCTCTTCGCGGTTTTCGCGTTCCCGACGCCCCCCGCGTTGGGGAGGACATGGGCGACTTCTTTCGTCGGATCCGGCTGCCGCTCGTCTTCGTGGCGCTGGTTCTGCTCACGACGTTCTTCATGATCGGCGACCAACGCGCCGCGCGCGGCGAACGTGTCGACGCGCCCTGGCCGCTCTCGCTCCTGCTCGAAGCGTCGCAGCCGGTGCAGCGCGCGGTGCGCTGGCCGTTCGAGCGCGCGGAGTCGAGCTGGAAGGAGTACGTCGCGCTCGTCGAGGTCGGGCGTGAGAACGATGCGCTGCGCGGGCGCGTGCGCGCACTCGAGGAGGAGAATCTCCAGCTGCGCGAGGCGCTCGTAGACAGCGGCAACCTCGCGCGCGTCGCGGCGTTGCGCGGCGAGCTCGCAGCGCAGCTCATGCCCGCGCGCGTGATCGGGCAGGACGTATCGCCGTACTTCCGCTCGCTGCTGGTCGACCGGGGCCGAAGTGCGGGCGTTCGCTCCGGAATGCCCGTCGTCTCGGATCGCGGTTTGGTCGGGCTCGTCACGGCGACGGCGCGAAGCGCGTCGCGCACCATGCTGCTCGTCGATCGGCGCGCCGCCGTCGACGCGGTGATCGAGCGCAGCCGCGCGCTCGGCATCGTGCGCGGCACCGGCACCGCCTCGCTCGAGTTCGAGTTCTTGATGCGCGGCGCGGACGTGAAGGCAGGCGACCAAGTGCTCACCTCGGGCGTCGGCGGCGTCTACCAGAAAGGCCTGCGCGTCGGCGTCGTGACCGAAGTGCACGCGCGCACGGGCGAGCTCGTGCACACCGCGCGCGTCGCGCCCGCGGTGGAGTTCGGCGAGCTCGAAACCGCGTTCGTGCTGCTCGAGCGCGGACCCTCGATGCGCCTGCTCTACGAGGGCGACGGCGACGCAGCGGAAGACGCGCCTGCAGACGTGGCGGCCGCGCCGTGAGGGAGGCGCTCGCGCTGCTCGCCGCAGGAGTGGTCGGCCTCGCGGTCGAGGCCGCGCTGCTCGCGCAGCTTCCCGCCGGCCTGGTCCCGGAGCTCTCGCTGCTCTTCGCGATCGCGGCAGCGCTCTTGTTGGGTCCGCTCGCAGGCCTGCTCGGGTGCGCCGCGCTCGGTTTCGGCGCCGACGCGCTCTCGGGTGCGCTGCTCGGTCAGCACGCGTTCCTGCGTCTCTTCGAGTACGCGGCCGTGCGGCTCGTGATCGGGCAGTTCGACTTGTTACGGCCGCTGCCCTTCGCGGCCTTCGCGTTCGCCGTCGCCGTGGCCGACGCCGCCGGCTCCGCTGCGCTGATCCAGTACTTCCTCGGCGGCTTCACGCCGGACCGCGACACGCTGCTGCAGGTCGGCGCGCGCGCACTCGCCAGCGCACTCGCGGCGCCGCTCGTGCTCGCGCTCGCGCGCCGCGTGGTCGCGCTGGCGGGCGGCGATGCGGATGCGCGCCGCGAGATGCGCCTCGAGACGAAGCGGCCGGTGCTCTGATGGCGCACCTCGCGACCCCGACCGGCGCCTCGCTCGAGGGGCGGCTGCGGCTCGCGGCGGCGGTCGTGGTGCTCGTGTTCGGTGGCTTCGCGATGCGCCTCTTCCACCTGCAGGTGGTGGAAGGCGAGGTGCTGCGCGAGCGCTCGCAGAAGAACTCGGTGCGCATCGTCGACCTCGACGCGCCGCGCGGCGAGGTGCTCGATCGCGAAGGGCGCGTCGTCGCGACGTGGCGTCCGTCGCGGGCGCTGCGCGTGATCCCCAACGATATCGCGAATCGAGAGCGCACCTTCGCCGCGCTCGCGGGCTTGATCGGCGCGAATGCCGCGGAGCTCGACGCGAGGGTCGGCCCGTCGACGGGCCTCGCGCGCTTCCGGCCCGTCACGCTGGTGGACGATCTCGACTGGGATCGCCTCGCGCGTGTCGAGTCGCACGGCTACGCGCTGCCCGGCGTCGAGACTTTCGAGCAATCGCGCCGCTTCTATCCGGGCGGACGGCTCGCGGCGCACTTGTTGGGAACGCTCGGCGAGATTCAGGCGCGCCAGCTCGAGAGCGCCGAGTACGCGAGCTATCGCCAAGGCGACGTGATCGGACAGACGGGGCTCGAGGCGAGGTTCGAGCCGCATCTGCGCGGCGAGATCGGTAAGCGGCAGGTCGTGGTCGACGCCGCGGGCCGCGAGATCGAGCAGCTGCGCGAGTCGCCGCCGCAGCTCGGCGGGCGCGTCGTGCTGGCGCTCGACCGCGATCTCCAGGAGATCGCGGAGGCCGGCCTCGCGGAGCCCGCCGACGGCCAGCCGTATCGCATGGGCGCCGCAGTCGCGCTCGACGTGCGCACCGGCGACGTGCTCGCGATGGCGTCGTCGCCGACCTACGACCCCAACGTGTTCGCGACGCGCATTCAGAGCGACGTCTGGAGCGCGCTCACGGGCGACGAGTGGAAGCCGCTGCGCAATCGCGCGGTGCAGAATCACTACCCGCCCGGCTCGGTGCACAAGGCGGTCATGGCGGCGGCCGCGCTCGCCGAGGGCGTCGCGGATCGCGGCACCCGCGTGTACTGCCCCGGTTATTACTACTTCGGTGGCAGGCGTTTCGGCTGCTGGAAGAAGGAAGGACACGGCAGCGTCGACGTCATCACGGCGCTGCAGCGCTCGTGCGACGTCTACTTCTACACCGTGGGCTCGCAGCTCGGGATCGATCGCATCGCGAAGCACGCCGCGGGGCTCGGGCTCGGGGTCGCGACCGGAGTCGATCTCCCGAACGAGTCGCGCGGGATCAATCCGAGCAGCGCGTGGAAGCTCGAGCGCTTCAAAGAGCGTTGGTACGCGGGCGAGACGATCTCGGCGTCGATCGGGCAGAGCTACAACGCCTACACCCCGATCCAGCTCGCCGTCTCGTACGCCGCGATCGCGAGCGGCGGGCGCGTGATGAAGCCGCGCCTCGTGCTGCGGCTCGAAGATCGCGACGGGAAGACGGTGCGCGAGTTCGAGCCCGAGCAGCGCGGCACGTCGACCGTGTCGCAAGAAGTGCTCGCGATCGTGCGCGATGGCCTGACGGCGGTCGTCGAAGTTCCCGGCGGCACCGGCGGCCGCGCGCGCGTGCCGGGCGTTCGCGTCGCCGGAAAGACCGGCACGGTGCAAGTCGTGAGCCTCGACAAGCTGCGCGGCCTCAAGGAGCTGCAGATCCCCGTGCGCTTCCGAGACCACGCCTGGTTCGCCGCCTTCGCGCCTGCGGACGATCCGCAGATTGCCGTGGCGGTGTTCGTCGAGCACGGCCTGCACGGCAGCAGCGCGGCGGCGCCGATCGCGCAGCGCATCATGGCCAAGTACTTCCAGAAGAAGGGCATGAGCCCGCTCCCGGACGCGCCGAAGCCGCCGCCTGCGAATCCGCCGACGCGCACCGCGCAGCAGGTCGGGCCTAACAACACGCCAGCCCCGGCGGCGGGGGAGGGCACGTGATCTCCATCGACCGCCGCTCGCTCCAGCACTTCGACTGGATGCTGCTCGCGCTGATCCTCCTCATCGTCGCGGTGGGCCTCGTGAACCTGTTCTCGACCACGCAGCCGCTGCCGCCGCCCGCGGTCGGCGTCGCGAGCGAGTTCAAGACGCAGCTCGCGGCCCTGATGCTCGGCCTCGTCGGGCTCGTCGTGATGGTCGCGATGGACTACCGGCGTCTCGAGCGCATCGCGCCGTTTCTCTATGCGCTCGTGCTGCTCGCGCTCGCGGCCACGATCGCGTTCGGCACCGAGATCCGCGGCAACAAGTCGTGGCTGCGCATCGGGCCCGCGTCCGTTCAGCCCGCGGAGTTCGCGAAGCTCGGCCTGATCGTGATGATGGCGCGCTACTTCCACCGGCATCCGCCCGGCGAGATGCGGCGCCTGCTCGATCTCTTCCTACCGCTGCTGATCCTCGCGGTACCGGTGGGCCTCATCATCCTGCAGCGCGACACCGGCGTGGCGGTGCTCACGCTCGCCATCGGCGCGACGTACTTCTTGTTCGTGTCGCTGCCGTGGAAGACCTGGGCGCTGATCGTCGCGCTCGCCGTCGCCGGCGCAGTGGGAGCCTGGAACGTCGCGCTGAAGCCGTATCAGCGAGAGCGCGTGCTCTCGTTCGTGAACGCGGGCAGCGGCGATTCGCTCGGCACCGATTATCAGGCGATTCAGTCGCGCATCACCGTCGGCTCGGGCGGCCTCACCGGCCAAGGTTGGCTCGAAGGCCCGCAGAATCGAGGCCAGTTCCTGCCCACCCAGCACTCGGACTTCGCGTTCTCCGTGATCGCCGAGGAGTGGGGCTTCGCCGGCAGTGCAACCGTGCTCGGCCTCTACGCGGTGCTCTTGCTGTGGGGCCTCGCGATCGCCGCGAACTCGAAGGACGGCTTCGGAGCGATGCTCGCGATCGGCGTCGTCTCGATGTTGTTGTGGCCCGCTCTCATCAACATCGCGATGGTCTTGGGCCTGGCTCCCGTGATCGGAGTGCCACTGCCCCTGATCTCGTACGGCGGATCCCAAATGCTGGCGAATTTGGTCGGGCTGGGGTTGCTACTGAGTGTGTCGATGCGGCGGTACATGTTCTGACGCGATCGCACCGGGCCGCGAAGACACCGGACTCGTCGCACGCCGCAATGTGTGACGCGCCGCAGCTAGCGGTGGACTGGTCTCGATGTGAGGTGTCTGCCAGTTGCGCGACCGCTCACGCAAGCGAAGCGCGCAGCGGAGGCGGCGTCTTCGCCGCCGAAGCGAAGTAAACAAGGAAGAGCGCGGCCGTGCCGCGTAATGGCAGGAAGCCAGCGCACTACAAGACTCGCTGGACCAGTTCCTCAAACGCTGAACGCGGCCGCGCGCCGGTGATTTGGCCGACGACGGCGCCGTTCTTGAAGGCGAGGACGGTGGGGATGGCGCGGACGCCGTACTTGCCGGGAGTCGCGGGGTTCTCGTCGATGTTCATCTTCACGACCTTCAGCTTGCCGTCGTACTGCGCGGAGAGGTCTTTGACGATCGGCGCGATCGCGCGGCAGGGCGCGCACCACTCGGCCCAGAAGTCGATCACGGTGGGGATGCTCGACTTCAGTACCTCGGCTTCGAAGTTCGCGTCGGTCACGTCGATGATGCCTGCCATCGCTGCGCTCTCCTGGGTGGGAATCGTGGTTGGCGGCGGAACGTGGCAGAGGATCGCCGCGCTCGCTCGCGAATTTGCGCAGCCGCGCGGCAAGTCGGGCGCAGCTCGCGCGCTTCGCGCGTAGCAGCGGGAGTTCGCGGCGGTTAGCTTGCGACATCTTCGATCTGCTCGATTTCGCTCGGCTTTTCGCCGCGTTCGGGGCTTCGCGCATGAGCGTTCGCATCACGCTGAAGGAAGGCGACATCGCGAGCGAAACGGCCGACGCGATCGTGAACGCGGCCAACAGCGCGCTCGTGCTCGGCAGCGGCGTTGCGGGTGCGATTCGCGCGAAGGGCGGCCCCGAGATTCAAGCCGAGTGCGACCGCCGCGGCCCGATCGCAGTCGGCGAGGCGGCCGTAACAACTGCGGGGAAGCTCGCTGCGCGCTTCGTGATTCACGCCGCCACCATGCCGCCGGGCGGCGGCGCCACGGAAGCGAGCGTGCGCGCCGCCATGAAGAGCGCGCTCGCCCGCGCGCGCGAGCTCGGGCTGAAGACGATTGCGGTGCCCGCGCTCGGCGCCGGCGTCGCGGGCTTCTCGCTGCAGCGCTGCGCGGAGGTGCTGCTCGAGGAAGCGCGCGCGCACGCGGCGGGCGAAACCTCGCTCGAGGAGATCCGGTTCGTGCTGTTCGGCGAGCCGGCCTATCGCATGTTCGAGATGGTGAACGACGCGGGCCGCGTCGCGGACCAGCTCGCGAAGCTGCGCGCCCGCCCGCGCGCGACTCGCTAGCCGCCACATGGCGACCGCGCTTCACGACGCCACCACGCTCGCGTACTTGCTCGCGGCGGTCGCGGCGGTGCTCGGCCTCGCGCTGCGCCTTCGCGCCGCGCAGCGCGCCGGCGTGGCCCTGCTGGCGCTCGGCGCCGGGCTCCACGCCGCCGCGTTCTGGGGCATGCACGCGCTCTCGCCGACGCCGTCGCTCACCGAGGCGCCGCTCGCCGCGTCGCTGATGGCGTGGCTCGCGGTCGTCTCGTTCCTGCTCTTGTTGTTGCGCGTGCGCGGCCTCGCGCTCTCGGCGCTGGTCGCCCCCGGCGCGTTCCTCGGGGCGCTCGCCGGCGCGCTCTGGCTCCGCATTCGCACCGGCGCAGGCGAGGAGATGCATCCCGCACTCGCGCATCTGCACGTCGTGCTCGCGAGCGCGGGCTTCGGCTTGCTCGCGGTCGCGGGCGCTGCGGGTGCGCTCTATCTCGCGCATCACAAGAGCATCAAGGAGCACCGCGCAGCGCCGAACTCGGCGCTGCCGTCGCTCGAGTCGCTCGACCGCGCGAACGGCGCCGCGCTCGCGCTCGGCTTCACGCTGCTCTCGCTCGGCGTGCTCTCGGGCATGCTGTGGGTGCTCGAGAGCGAAGGGCGGCTCTGGCCCGGCGGCTTGCACGCGAACGCGACGCTCGTGGCGTGGGTGATCTATGCGGTGATCACGCAGCTGCGGTTCTTCCGCCGGGAGAGCGCGCGCCGCGCCGCACTGCAGAGCGCGCTCGGCTTCGCGCTGCTCCTCGTCGTAGTGGTCGGCCTGCGGGTGCTGCCGTGAACTTGTTACTGCTCGGCCTCAGTCACCGCACCGCGCCGCTCGAGCTGCGCGAGCGCTACGCGGTCGACGACGCGCAGCCCGCGCTCGCGAAGCTCGTGCGCGCGGCCGAGATCGAGGAAGCGGTCGTGCTGTCGACCTGCAATCGCGTCGAGGTCCTCGTCGCGACGCGCGACCTCGACGCCGCGCGCGTGCGCCTGCGCGCGTTCTTCGAGCGCGAGCTCGCGCCCGACGAGGCGCCGCGCGCGCGTGAGCTCGAAGGCGCGCTCTACGAGCTGCACGACACGGCGGCGGTGAGGCATGCGTTCCGCGTCGCGTGCGCGGTCGACTCGCAGGTGGTCGGCGAGCCGCAGATCCTCGGGCAGGTGAAGGACGCCTACCGCGCGGCGGTCGCGAGCGGCGCGTGCGGGCCGATCCTCTCGCGCCTCTACCAGCGCGCGTTCGCGACCGCGAAGCGCGTGCGCAACGAGACGAAGATCTCGGAGCGCCCGATCTCGGTGGCGCGCGTCGCGGTGCAGCTCGCCGAGCAGATCTTCGAGTCGCTGCAGGACAAGTCCGCGCTGCTGGTCGGCGCCGGCGAGATGATCGAGCTCGCGCTCGAGACGCTCGTGAAGAGCGGCCTCGCGCAGGTGCGCGTCGCGAACCGCACGCCCGCGCGCGCAGCTGCGCTCGCGACGCGCTTCGGCGCGAGCGCGCACGGCCTCGGCGAGCTGCCGCAGCTCCTCGCGGCGAGCGATGTCGTGCTCACCTGCATCGGCGGTCACGAGCCGATTCTCACCGCGTCGCACTTCTCGCTCGCACTGCACGAGCGCCGCGAGCGTCCGATCTTCGCCATCGACATCGGCGTACCGCGCAACATCGCGCCCGCGGCGAACGAGCTCGAAGGCGTTTACCTCTACGACCTCGACGACCTGCAGGGCGTCGCGCGCGCGAACGCCGAAGAGCGCCGCCGTGAAGTCGAGCACGCCGAGGCGATCGTTCTGGAGGAGCAGCAGCGCTTCGACGGCTGGCTCGGCGCGCTCGCGGCGGTGCCGACGATCCGCGCGCTCGTCGACCGCGGCGAGGCCGTGCGCGCGGCCGAGCTGGAGCGCGCGCTCGCGGGCCTGACGCTCGGCGAGCGCGAGCGCGAAGCGGTCGAAGCCGCGACGCGCGCGATCGTGAGCAAGCTGCTGCACGCGCCGCTCGCGAAGCTGCGCGCGGAGCAAGACCGCGAGGCGGGCCTCGCGCAGCTCGAAGCAGCGCGCGGGCTGTTCGGGCTCGATGACGCGAGCGAGGCGGAAGAGGAATGAGCGCGCCGATTCGCATCGCCACGCGCGGCAGCGCGCTCGCGCTCGCGCAGGCGCGCATGGTCGGCGCCGCCGCGGAATCCGTAACAGGTCGCCCATTCGAGCTGCTCGTGCTCACGACCACCGGCGATCGCATCCAAGATCGCGCGCTCGCGGCGATCGGCGGCAAGGGGCTGTTCGTGAAGGAGATCCAGGAGGCGCTGCTCGACGGGCGCGCCGATCTCGCGGTGCACTCGGCGAAGGATCTGCCCTCGAAGACGCCCGACTCGCTCACCTTCGCAGCGTTCCCGCGCCGCGCCGATCCGCGCGACGCGCTCGTGGCGCGTGACTCCGCGCTGCGCGTCGCGACGCTGCCGCGCGGCGCGCGCATCGGAACGGGCAGCGTGCGCCGCACGAGCCAGCTGCGCGCGCGGCGCCCCGATCTCGAGATCGTGCCCATCCGCGGCAACGTCGACACGCGCCTGCGCAAGCTCGACGAGCTGGCGCTGCACGGCGTGATCCTCGCGTGCGCGGGGCTCGAGCGATTGGGGCTCGGCGAGCGAATCCACGAGCGCATCGAGCCGGCCGACGTGTTGCCCGCGGTCGGACAGGGCACGCTCGCCCTCGAAGTGCGCGCGGACGATGCGCTCGTGGGCGATCTCGCCGACCTCGACCACCCGCAGACGCGAGCGTGCCTTCACGCCGAGCGCGCCTTCCAAGCGGGGCTCGAAGGCGACTGCGCGGTGCCGATCGCCGCGTTCGCGGAGCTCGACAGCGTAGGGCGGCTGCGGCTGCGTGGGCTGGTCGCGAAGCCCGACGGCTCGCGCGTCGTGCGCGGCGAGATCGAGGCGAGCGCGAGCGATGCGATCCGCGCCGGCGATCAGCTCGCGCGCGAGCTGCGCGCGCGCGGCGGCGAGGAGATCCTCGCGGCGCTGCGCGGCTCGTCGCAATGAGCGGCAAGGTGACGCTCGTGGGGGCGGGCCCCGGCGCGCCTGACCTCATCACGGTGCGCGGCGAACGCGCGCTGCGCGAAGCCGATGCCGTCGTCTACGACGCGCTCGCCGCGGAGTCGCTGCTCGATCTCGCGCCCGAGCGCGCAGCTCGCATCGACGTCGGCCGCCGCGGCCACAGTGAGCCCGCGCGCACGCAGGAGGAGATCAGCGCGCTGCTCGTGAAGCTCGCGCGCGAGGGAAAGCGCGTCGTGCGCCTCAAGGGCGGCGACCCGTACGTGTTCGGGCGGGGTGGCGAGGAAGCTGCGGCCTGCCGCGCCGCCGGCGTGCCGTTCGAAGTCGTCCCGGGCATCACGTCCGCGATCGGCGCGCTCTCGCACGCGGGCATCCCCGTCACGGACCGCCGTCACTCCGCTTCGTTCGCCGTGGTCACGGGCCACAAGGATCCGGGCGCCGCCCGCGAGCACGTGCGCTTCGGCGAGCTCGCCCGCGCCGTCGACACGCTCGTGATCCTGATGGCGATGAAGAACCTCGAGGCGATCCTCGGCGAGGTGCTCGCGGGCGGGCGGGTGCCGGAGACGCCCGCGGCGTGCGTGATGCAGGGCGCGACCGGCGCGCAGCGCAGCGTGGTCGCGACACTCGCGACGCTCGCGACGCGCGTGCGCGAAGCGGGCCTCGCCGCGCCAGCGGCGGTCGTGATCGGCGACGTCGTACGCCTCGCGCCCGAGCTCGCGTGGTTCGAGCGGCTGCCGCTGTTCGGGAAGCGCGTGCTGATCACACGGCAAGCGAGCCAGTCGGGTGAATGGCGCCGCGCGCTCGAAGCCGCGGGCGCCGTGCCCGTGCTCACTCCGATGATCCGCACCGCGCCGGTACGAGACGACGCGGCGCTAGCGCGTGTGTTCGGTGCGCTCGGGACCTACGACTGGCTCGTCGCCGCGAGCGCGAACGCGCTGCGCGAGCTCGGCGCCGCAGCGCGCGAGCGCGGCGCGGATCTCGCGAAGCTGCGCGCGCGCGTCGCGTGCGTGGGTGAGGCGAGCGCCGCGTCGGCCCGCGAGATCGGCCTGACACCTCTGCCCGCGAGCGGCGGCGACGCGGAGCGCCTACTCGCGTGGCTGCGCGCGAACCACGAATGGCGCGGGCGGCGCGTGCTCTTGCCTCGCGCCGCGCTCGCGAGCGAGGCGCTGCCCGCGGGCTTGCGAGCCGAAGGCGCGCTCGTCGACGAGCTCCCGCTCTACC
Organism: Deltaproteobacteria bacterium; assembly: GCA_016875395.1. Classification (NCBI taxonomy): domain Bacteria; kingdom Pseudomonadati; phylum Myxococcota; class Myxococcia; species Deltaproteobacteria bacterium. The sequence continues at coordinate 119,202 of VGRF01000005.1, forward strand.
GCACCGAGGCCGCGCCCTTCGACCGCGACGCGCTCGTCGCGCGGCTCGCAGCGCGCGAGCTCGACGCGCTCGCGTTCGCGAGCCCGTCGGCGGTAAGGCACTTCGCTGCTGGCGTCGGCGCCGATGGAGTCGCAGCCGCCCGCGCCTCCGCGATCGTCGCGATCGGAACGATCACCGCCGACGCGTTGCGCAGTGCGGGCTTCGCGCCGAACGTCGTGGCCGAGACGCCGAGCGCCGCGGGCCTCGTGAGCGCACTCGAAGCGCACTTCACCGTGGAGGGATCGCGATGACGTTTCCGCGAACGCGCATGCGCCGCCTGCGCAGCAGCGAGGTGCTGCGACGCATGGTCCGCGAGACGAAGCTCTCGCGAGACGATCTCGTGCAGCCGCTGTTCGTCGTCGAAGGCAGCGGTGTGCGCGAGCCGATCTCTTCCATGCCCGGCCAGCACCGCTTCTCCGTGGACCAGCTCGTGCTCGAATGCAAGGAGCTCGCGGACCTGGGCGTGCCCGCGGTGATCCTGTTCGGCGTGCCCGACGAGAAGGACGCGCGCGGCTCGCAGGCCGATGCCGCGAGCGGCATCACGCAGCGCGCCGTCGCCGCGATCAAGGCGCAGGTGAGCGGGCTCGCGGTGATGACCGACGTGTGCCTGTGCGAGTACACCGACCACGGCCACTGCGGAATCGTCGATGGCGAACGCGTGCTGAACGATCCCTCGGTCGCCCGCCTCGCCGAGACCGCGCTCTCACACGCGCGCGCCGGCGCCGACATCGTCGCGCCCTCGGACATGATGGACGGCCGCGTCGCCGCGATCCGCACGCGCCTCGACGAGTGCGGCTTCGAGGACGTCGCGATCCTCGCCTACGCCGCGAAGTTCGCGAGCGCTTATTACGGGCCGTTCCGCGAGGCCGCCGAGAGCACGCCCGCGTTCGGCGACCGCCGCGCGTACCAGATGGATCCGCCGAACCGCCGCGAGGCGCTGCGCGAGATGCGCCTCGATCTCGAAGAAGGCGCCGACGCGCTGATGGTGAAACCCGCGACGCCGTACCTCGACGTGCTCGCCGACGCGCGCCGCGCGTTCGACGTGCCGCTCGCCGCGTATCACGTGAGCGGCGAGTACGCGATGGTGAAGGCCGCAGCCGAACGCGGCTGGCTCGACGGCGAGCGCGCGATGCACGAAGCGCTCGTCGGCATCAAACGCGCGGGCGCGGACATGATCCTCACCTACGCCGCGAAGGAGTTCGCGCGCAAGCTGGGGGCGTGACGCGCCGACAAGCCCGCCCATGCCGAGCACGTACAAAGTGGTCGAAACGAGCGACGTCACGGACGCCTCGCTCGAGCAGATCCTGAACGACTGGACCGCGCAGGGCTGGCGCTTCGAGTCGCTCCACTTCGCGATGCGCGAGTCCTCGCGCCGGCCGTCGATGGCGTTCGTGATGTTCGTGCGGGAAGCGCGCGAGTAGGCGCGGACCTCTCCGCTCGTCACGCGATCCCCGGCATCACCTCTTCTGCGAGCCGCTCCAGCGCCGCGTCCCTCTCGGACTCCGTCGCGCCCGGCACTTCGGTGCGCGCGACGACGAGGTCCATGCCGATGCGCTCGCGGTAGCGCACGAGCTCATCGCGCACGAACGCGACGCTGCCCACGATCGCGCGCGCGGAGATCGGCTCACTCGCAGCGCGCGCGAGTGCCGCGGGCGCGCGGCGCGCGGCGGCGAGCGCGTCGCCCGCGAGCGCATCCATCACGCGGCGCGCCTCGGCGTCACTGCCGGCGGCGTACGCGATGCGCATCACGGGCACGCGCGGCGTGCCGGGCGGCGGCTCGCCGCTGCGTTCCTCCTCCCACAGCGCGTAGTTCTCCGCGAGCGACTCGAGGCTCTCGAGCGGCGAAGCGAGATACGGGAGCGCGCGGCGCGCCGCTTGCTGTAGGCCCTTCTTCCCGAACGCAGCGACCACGAGCGGCGGATGCGGGCGCTGCACGGGCGCGAGCGCGAGCCGTAATGACTCACCGGGCTTTGCGGCGAAGTGCGGGCCCGTGAGCGGCACCGCTTCGCCCGCCCACGCCGCGAGCATCGCGTCGAGTGACTCGTCGAAGCGGTCGCGCTTCACGCTCGTGTCGACGCCGAATGCGGCGAACACGTTGGCGCGGAAGCCGCGGCCGAGGCCGATCAGCGCGCGGCCGGCGGAGATCGCGTCGAGGCTCGCGATCTCGGCGGCGAGGCGCAGCGGGTGATGCAGCGGCAACAACAGCGAGGTCGTCGCGAGGCGAATCTGGCGCGTGCGCGCGGCGATCGCGGCGAGCGTCGCGAGCGGGGCCGAGGTGGCGCCGGGATCGAAGTGGTGCTCGGGCACCCACAGCGAGTGGAGGCCGAGCGCGTCGGCGCGCTCCGCGAGCGCGAACGCGCGCGCCCAGCCCTGCGAAGTGTTGGGCGCCCACAGCGAGAGACCGAGGCGAAGGGGCGCCGCGCGGGTCACTCGCTCTCGGCCTTCTTCTTTTTCCTCTCGTCCTCGACGAAGCGGATCGTCGCGCTGACCTCGATCGTGCGGCCCTCGAGCAGGCGCTTCGCCACTTCGACGGGGTCCATCGCCGACAGCGCTTTGCCGAACTCACGCGAGACGCGGTCGAGGAACTCGGCGCGCGTCTTCTCGCTCTGCGCGACGACGAACTCGATCATCTCGCGCGGCGCGGTCTCGCCGAGTGCGCGGCGTAATGCCTCTTCGGTCATGAAGAAGCCGGTGAGGCCGAGTGTCATGCCGCGCTTCAGCAGGTCCGGCAGAAGGCCTCCGCCCTCGGCAGCGGCTTCCTTGCGGTTGGGGTTCGGGCGCTTGCGGGGCTCGTCGATGGCCATGGGGGCGAACCTACCACGCGTTCGTTCGCACTCGTTGCCTGCCGCCCGCGCAGCGGCTGCGACAACGTGCTCACGTCTGCGAGAAAACGCGAGGGAGTCGAGCGCAGCGCGCGTAGAATCGGCCCATGGCCGACCGGGTCCGCGACATCATGGAGACGAAGCTCGTCACGATCTCGGCGAGCGAGCGGCTCTCCACCGTCGACGACCTCATGACCCTCGGCCGCGTGCGCCACATCCCGGTCGTGCAAGCCGGGCGCCTCGTGGGCGTCGTCTCGCAGCGCGATCTGCTCAAGGCCTCGCTCTCCGCGCTGTCGCAGCGCAGCGAAGACGAGCGACGCGCGTTTCTGTCGGTCGTCGAGATCGCTCGTGTGATGTCGACTCCGCCGATCATCGTGACGCCCGACGCAACGATCGAGCAGGCCGCGGCGATCATGGCGCACAAGAAGATCGGCTGTCTGCCCGTGCTCGACGACGACGAGCTGGTCGGCATGCTCACCGAGACGGACATCCTGCGCTGGGTCGCGCGCGACGCACGCTTACGGAAGTTGTTACGGGCGATCGGCGCGTGGCGCGCGGCCTGCCTCAGCGCGGAGCCTCGTGTCAAGCGCGAAGTTCATGCCGCGCAGGCGCTCGCCACAGCGCGCCACCCGCGTTTTCGTTGACTTGACCCGCGGGGCGTGCGTACCCTCGATCGCTGCTCGGTCGCTGCGCGATGCAGCGTCGGGAGAGTGAATGCTCCAGTCGATCCTGATCGCGACCGACGGCTCCGACGCCGCACTGGCGGCGGAGCGTTATGGCGTCGCGCTCGCGACTCGACTGAAGGCGCGCGTCGCCGCGCTCTCGGTGATCGAGGAGCGCGTGTCATTGGGGCTGCGCGCGGATGGGCTCGGCGTCGCGCCCGGGCCAGTCGCGGCGGTGGAGGCGTTCCTCAAGTCGCGCGCTGAAGCCGCGGTGAAGCGCGTCGCCGACGCGGCGCGCGCGAAGGACTGCGAATGCTCGGTCGATGCCTCGCGCGGCATCGCCGACGACCGCATCGTCGAGCGCGCTCAGAGCGTGCAGCTAATCGTGCTCGGGCGCGACGGCGATCACGCGCAGGGGCGCACCCAGCTGATCGGCTCGGTCGTGGACGGGGTGATTCGCAAGACCGGGAAGAGCACGCTGATCGTGCCGGCAGTCTCGGAGCTCGGTGGGCCGGTCGTGCTGGCGTTCGACGGCTCCCCCGGCTCGCGCGTCGCGGCGCGCCTCGCGGTCGAGCTCGCGCAGCGCCTTGGTCAAGCGATTCACGTGTTCGTCGACTCGAAGGACAAGGGCCGCGCGACCGCGCGCTTCGACGAGGTGCGCCGCTTGTTAGGGGGCGCGCAGGTGCCGGTGCGCGAGGCGAGCTCGACGCTCGGGCGCCCCGACGTGAAGGTGGTCGACACCGCGCGCTCGGCGCGAGCGGGCTTGATCGTGATGGGCGCCTACGGGCGCAATCGCATGAGCGACTACTTCATCGGCAGCAACGCGGCGGCCGTGGTGCGCACGTCGCCGGTCGCGGTGCTGCTCGCGCGCTGACGCGAGCGAGGCGCGTCGCCCGCGCCTCGGCGCTCGGGCGTCTTGGGGAGATCGGCCAGTGGAACTCACGCTCGCGGAGCTGGCGGCTCGGCTCGGCGGGCGCGCGATCGACGGCGACGCGACCACGCGAGTCAGCGGCGTCGCCGCGCTCGAAGCGGCTGGCGCGCGCGACCTCGGCTTCGTGCGCAGCGCTTCATTCGCCGCACAGCTCGTGGAGTCGCGCGTCGCGGCGGTGATCGCTCCACCTGGCGTAGCCACGCACGGCAAGCCCACGCTGCGTTCGCCCGCGCCGAGCCTCGACTTCGCGCGCGCTGCTGCGCTGCTCGTACCGCGTGCACGGCCCGCGGCGGGCGTTCATGCCCGCGCGTTCGTCGACTCGAGCGCGAGTGTCGACGCGAGCGCAGCGATCGGCCCGCTCGCGAGCGTGGGCGCCGGCGCGCGCATCGGCGCTCGCACGATCGTGCACGCAAACGTCGCGATCGGAGACGGCGCCGTGATCGGCGCCGACTGCGAGCTGCACGCGGGCGCGAGCGTGGGCGCGGGCTGCCAGTTGGGGGATCGCGTGATCCTCCAGCCCGGCTGCGCGATCGGCGGCGACGGCTTCGGCTACGAGCAGGGCGAGAGCGGCGCGCTCGAGAAAGTCCCGCAGCTCGGGAACGTCGTGCTCGAGGACGACGTCGAGGTCGGCGCGAACTCGACGATCGACCGCGCGCGCCTCGGAACGACGCGTGTCGGGCGCGGCTCGAAGATCGACAACCTCGTGCAGATCGCGCACAACGTGGAGATCGGCGCGCACTCCGTCGTCGTCGCGCAGAGCGGCATCGCCGGCAGCACGAAGACGGGCGAGCGTGTGTTCTTCATGGCGCAGTCGGGAGCCTTGGGTCACCTGGAGATCGGCGCGGGCAGCTTCATCGCGGCGCGCGGTGTTGCCGACTCCAACTTGCCGCCGGGCAGCCGCATCTTCGGCTTCCCGCCGCTCGCGGGCCGCGCGTGGCATCGTGCCAACGCGTGGTTCGCGCGCTTGCCGGAGCTCGCGCGCCGCCTGCGCGCGCTCGAGCGCAGGCTCGGCGTGAGCGCGGGCGAGGAGCGCGAGAAGTGACGCGCGTGGAGGACGAGCCGCTCGCGGCGCTCCGCTTGCGCGCCGCGGCGCTCGACTCTGTCGCGGACCTGCGGCGCTTCGCGGCGCGTCTCGCTCGCGACGAGCGCGCCGGCGCGCAGCAGCTGCGCGCTCTCGCCGCCGCGCGAGCGGACGCACTCGCAGCGGAGCGGCGCCGCATCGCGGGCCTGTTCTCGCGCCGCGCGCGGCTCGAGCGCGCGGGGGCACGGGCGATCGCGGGCGTCGACGAAGTGGGCGTCGGTCCGCTCGCGGGCCCCGTCGTCGCCTGCGCGGTGGTCTTCGCCGAGCGGCCGTGGCTGCCGGGTCTCGGCGACTCGAAGCAGCTCACGCGCGCGCAGCGCGAGCGCCTCGACGGCGAGATCCGCAAGCAAGCGCACGCGATCGGCGTCGCGGAGGTGTGGCCCGCGGAGATCGATCGCCTGAACGTGTATCGCGCCGCGCTCGAGGCGATGCGCCGCGCCGTGCTCGCGCTCGGCGTCGCGCCGGATCACTTGTTAGTGGACGCGCGCGTGGTGCCCGGCCTCGCGATTCCTCAGACGCCGCTCATCGGCGGCGACGCGCGCGACGGCTCGATCGCTGCGGCGTCGATCGTGGCGAAGGTGCACCGCGACGCGCTGATGCAGCGCCTCGACGCCGGGCATCCGGGCTACGGCTTCGCGCAGAACAAGGGCTACGGCACCGCAGATCATCTCGCCGCGTTGCGCCGCCTCGGTCCGACGCCGCTGCATCGCCGCAGCTTCGCGCCGGTATCGCAGCTGAGCTTGTTCAAGTGAAGCTCGGCGCCTCTCCCGAAGACTTCGTCGTCGACGAGATTCCGCTCTACGCGCCGAGCGGCGAGGGCGCGCACACGTTCGTGCGTATCGAGAAACGGCTGCGCACGACGGAGGAGGTGGCGCGCCTGCTCGCGCGACACGCAAACGTCTCGCCCGCGGACGTTGGCTACGCGGGGCGCAAGGACAAGGTCGCGGTCACGCGGCAGTGGTTCTCGGCGCCCGATCTCGATCCGGCTGCCGCGCTCGCGCTCGAAGCCGACGGCGTGCGGGTGCTCGAGGTGGCGCGGCATGCACACCGCCTGCGCGTGGGGCAGCTGCGCGGCAATCGCTTCGAGCTCGTCGTGCGCGAGCTCGCGCCCGAACAGGTCGCCGGCGCGGCGAGCGCTGCGGAGCGCATCCGCACGCGCGGGCTCCCCAACAAGTTCGGTGCGCAGCGCTTCGGGCGCGACGGCGACAACGCGGAGCGCGCCCGCGCGCTGCTGGCGGGCGCGAACCCGGGGCGCGATCGGCGCGCGGCGCGTTTTCTTCTGTCCGCGCTGCAGTCCGAGGTTTTTAACGCGTTCCTCACCGCGCGACCGCTCGCCCTCGACGCGATCGAGGAGGGGGAGGTCGCCTACCTGCATGCCTCGGGCGGCGCGTTCGTGGTGGAGGACCTCGCGCGCGAGGCGCCTCGCGTCGCGAGCTTCGAGATCAGCGCGAGCGGCCCCATCTTCGGGACGAAGTTGCTCGCGCCGCGCGGCGCCGCGGCCGAGCGAGAGGCCGCCGCGTTGCGCGCGGCGGGCGTGCCGGAACGGATCGTGCCGCCGCGGGGCATCAAGCTGCGAGGGGCCCGGCGGCCCATCCGGGTGCCGGTGCCGGACCTCAGGGCCGAGGCGCTCGCTACCGACGCGGTGCGCCTCGCTTTCACGTTGCCTGCGGGTAGCTATGCCACGGTGCTCGCAGATGCCCTCTTTACTGAGTCCGCGGCGCGGGCGTAACGTTCCGCCTTCCGCGGCGCTGCCCGTCGCGCTGCGCGCCCGTCATCAGGAGTCCAGTCGATGCGCATTGCCGCCAACGTCACCGAGTTGATCGGCCGCACGCCGCTCGTACGCCTCAACAAGGTCACCGCGGGCGCGCCCGCGCAGATCGTCGCGAAGCTCGAGAGCCAGAATCCCGCCGACAGCGTGAAAGACCGCATCGGCCTCGCGATGATCGAGGCCGCTGAGCGCGATGGTCTGATCACGCCGGGGAAGACCACGATCGTCGAGCCCACCAGCGGCAACACCGGCATCGCGCTCGCGTTCGTCGCGGCGGTGAAGGGTTATCAATGCGTGCTCACGATGCCGGAGAGCATGAGCCTCGAGCGCCGCATCACGCTGCGCGCGTTCGGCGCGAAGCTGGTGCTGACGGATCCCGCCAAGGGCATGCGCGGCGCGATCGAGAAGGCGAACGAGATCGCCGCACGAATCCCTAACAGCTTCATCCCGCAGCAGTTCATGAATCCCGCCAACCCCGAGGTTCACCGCAAGACGACCGCGGAAGAGATCTGGGCAGACACGGATGGCCAGGTCGACGCACTCATCGCAGGCGTCGGCACGGGCGGCACGATCACGGGCGTGACGCAAGTCGTGAAGGCGCGGCGCCCGAGCTTCCAGGCCATTGCGGTCGAGCCCACCGACAGCCCCGTGCTCTCGGGCGGCGCGCCCGGCAAGCACAAGATTCAGGGCATCGGCGCTGGCTTCAAACCCGACGTGCTCGACATGAAGCTCGTCGACCAAGTGATCCAGGTGACGAACGACGAGGCCTTCGAGATGGCGCGCCGGCTCGCGCGCGAGGAAGGCATCTTCTGCGGCATCTCGTCGGGCGCGAACGTCGCCGCCGCGATCAAGTACGCGAAGCAGCCCGGTAACCAGAACAAGCTCGTGGTCGTGATCATCCCGAGCTTCGGCGAGCGATATCTCAACACCGACTTGATGGCGCCGTACCGGTATGAAGGCAGCGACGAAGTCTGACGCCGCGATGCGGTCGACGTGACCGCGACCGAGAGGAAGGCGCAGCAGCGCGCCAAGATCCTCGACGCGGCGCGGCAGGTGTTCTTCCGCGACGGCTTCGTCGCCGCGAACCTCGACGAAGTCGCGGCGATCGCGGGCGTCGCGAAGGGCACCCTCTACCGCTACTTCGCGAACAAGGCGGACCTCTACGTCGCGCTGCTCTCCGACAACGGCGACAAGTTCGTGGCGAAGATGCGCGGCGCCGCCGCGACCAAGGGCAGCGCCAGCGACAAGATCCGCGCGCTCGGCAAGTTCTACTACGGCCACTGGGCCGACAACCGGGACTACTTCCAGATCTTCTGGGCGCTCGATAATCAGGGCCTGATCGGCGTGCTGCCGCCGTCGCTCGTCGGCCAGGTGAAGGATCTCTGGGAGACCTGCCTGCACGTCCTCTCGGACGTGATCGAGGGTGGCGTGAAGTCCGGCGAGTTCGGCCCCTGCGATCCGTGGGAAGTCGCGAACTTGTTATGGACCGTCTCGAACGGCTTGATCCAGACCGAGCACGTGATGACGCGCAAGGAGCTTCGCCACAAGCCGCTCGACGTGATGTTCGACGACGGCTTGGAGTTGTTTCTTAGGGGGTTGGCGCGCGCGAGCTGAGGGGCTTCGGCGTGGGGCCGAGGTCCACCGTCGTCGAATCTTCCTTGTTGACTTCGCAAAGCGCGTCGAAGACTCCGCGCTTTGCTGCGCGCTTCGCTTGCGGTCTCGGCCGACGTGCTTGGGAGAAGCGTTCGACTTCGAGGATGGGAGGGCGCGCGGGAGAGCGCGTGGCGGTTGAAGCGCGGCGTTTGAAGCGTGGCGGTTGAAGATGGGGCGGCGCCACTGCGTTGCGTGCGCGCGCGATCTAGTGTGCGCCGATGCCTCGGCTGGTCGTCATCGATGCGGCGAACGCGCTGTACCGCGCGTTCTTTGCGCTGCCGCCGCTGCGGAGTCCGAGTGGGGTGGCGACGGGGGCGGTGTTCGGGTTCGCGAACATGCTGCGCAAGCTCGTGCGCGAGGAGAAGCCGGACGCGATTGCGGTGGCGATGGATCCGCGCGGCGGGAGCTTTCGGCGCGAGCTGTATCCCGAGTACAAGGCGACGCGCGATGCGCAGCCGGAGGATCTGAGCGCGCAGCTGCCGCTCGCGCGCGAGCTGATCGACGCGTGGAAGCTGCCCGTGCTCGAGGTGAAGGGCTTCGAGGCGGACGACGTGATCGCGACGCTCGCGACGACGGCGCCCGCGGGCTGGGAAGTCGTGATCGTGTCGAGCGACAAGGACTTGATGCAGCTCGTGGGCGGTCGCGTCGTGCTCTACGACGGCATGAAGGACAAGCGCATCGGCCCGGCCGAGGTGACGGAGCGCTTCGGCGTTGGCCCCGAGAAGCTGCTCGACGTGCGCGCGCTGGTGGGCGACTCGTCGGACAACATCCCCGGCGTGAAGGGCATCGGCGAGAAGGGCGCCGCAGCCCTCATCACCGAGTACGGAACGCTCGAGAACCTGCTCGCGCACGCGAGCGACGTGAAGGCGAAGAAGGCGCGCGAAGCGCTGCTCGCGCAGGCCGACGCTGCGCGGCTCTCGAAGCAGCTCGCGACGCTGCGCACCGACGTGCCGCTGCCGCTCGGCGTCGACGCGCTCGCGCCGCACGCGCCCGACCGCGCTGCGCTGCGCGAGCTCTACAAGCGGCTCGGCTTCGCGCGGCTGGTGGAGGAGATCGACGCGGAGCTGGCGGGAGCTGCGCAGAACGGCGCGCGCGCGGACGCGAGCAAGGCTGTGCCTGCGGTCGCGGCGGGCCACGCGCCCGTGTCGTGCGACGTGCTTCGCGACTTCGCGGCGCTGCGTGCTGCGATCACGTCGCTCGCGAGCGCGGAGCGCGTCGCCATCGTGCTCGTGGGCGACACGGAGCCCGGCGGGATGCCGGCCGTGCCCGCAGGCATCGCACTGTGCGGTGATCCCTCACGCACGTTCTATCTCCCGCTCGCGCACGATCTCCTCGGCGGCGCGCAGCTCGCGTGGAGCGAGGCGAGCGCGGAGCTGTTCGCGCTCTTCGCAGGGCCCGCGCCGCGGCCGTGGGTCGCGAGCGACACGAAGCGCGTGCAGTCGCTGCTCGCCGAAGCGGGCGGCGAGGCGAAGCTGCCCGCGCTCGACGTGCAGCTCGCCGCGTTCCTGCTCGACCCGGCCGGTGCGAGCACGACGCAGGCGCTCGCGCAGCAGCTGTCGGGGCGCGAGCTGCGAACGTTCGAGGATCTCGCGGGCCGCGGCGCGAAGGCGCGCCCCGCGAGCACGCTCAGCGCCGAGGAAGCCGGCGGTTGGGCAGCGGAGGAGGCGAGCGCGCTGCTCGCGCTCGCGCCCGTGATCGAGCAGCGCATCCGCGCGGACGAGCTCGAGCCGCTGCTGCGCGACATCGAGCTGCCCCTGACGGCCGTGCTGTCCGCGATGGAGCGCGCCGGCGTGCGCATCGACGAGGCGAAGCTCGCGGCGCTCTCGAAGCAGTACGAGGCCGACCTCGCGCGCATCGAGGGCGAGATCTACGCGCTCGCCGGCGAGCGCTTCCAGATCAACTCGCCGAAGCAGCTCGCGACGGTGCTGTTCGAGAAGCTGAAGCTGCCCGCGGTGAAGAAGACGAAGACGGGCTTCTCGACCGACGAGAGCGTCCTGGAGCAGCTCGCACCCCAGCACGCATTGCCCGCCGCGATCCTCGCGTGGCGCAAGCTCGCGAAGCTGAGGAGCACCTACGTCGATGCGCTCCCACCGCTCGTGAACGCGCGCACCGGCCGCATCCATCCCACGTTCAATCAGATCGGCGCCGCGACGGGCCGGCTCTCCTCGACGCACCCGAACGTGCAGAACATCCCGATCCGCAGCGAAGAGGGCATCCGCATCCGCGAGGCGTTCATTCCCGCGGAGGGGATGAAGCTGCTCTCGGCGGACTACTCACAGGTGGAGCTGCGCATCGTCGCGCACTACTCGGGCGACGAGAGCCTGATCGACGCATTCGCGAAGGGCGAAGACATCCATCGCCGCACGGCGGCCGAAGTCGCGGGCATCGACCCGAGCGAAGTCAGCGCGGACCAGCGCGCGCACGCGAAGGCGATCAACTTCGGGATCATCTACGGCAGCTCGGCGTTCGGCATCGCAAACCAGTTAGGGATCGCGCAGGCCGAGGCGCAGGACACGATCAACCGTTACTTCGCTCGCTACCGCGGCGTGCGGCGCTTCCTCGACGAGACGATCGCCGCCGCGAGCGAGGCAGGCTACGTGCGCACCTTGTTAGGGCGCCGCCGCTACCTGCCGGATCTGCGCTCGCGCAATCGCGCGCTGCGCCAGGCCGCCGAGCGCATGGCGGTGAACACGGTGATCCAGGGCACTGCCGCCGATCTGATCAAGAAGGCGATGGTCGAGGTGCAGCAGGCGCTGCACGACGCCGGCCTGCGTGCGCGCATGCTGCTGCAGGTGCACGACGAGCTCGTGTTCGAGGCGCCGGAGCGGGAGCTCGGCGAGCTGACCGCGCTCGTGAAGAAGCACATGGGGGGCGTCTACGCGCTGAGCGTGCCCCTCGTCGCCGACGTAGGGGTGGGTAAGAACTGGCGCGAGGCCCACTGACCCATGCATCGCTCCGGCAGCGCGGGCGCAGGTCGCCCCCGTGAATGCGGGAGCGCCGCCGGGCGTCGCAGCGAGAGGAACCCGGGGAGCGAGGCGTGCCGATTCCAATGCGTAGGGGGCGCGCGGTGACGACCGCCGCGAGCCCCAGCGACGACGAGGTGATCGGCGCGATTCGCGCCGGCGACCGCAACGCGTTCCGGATCCTGGTCGAGCGCTACCAGGCGCGCGCCTACCGGCTCGCGCTGCGCATCCTGCGCGACGAGGATGCCGCGCGCGGCGCGGTCCAAGACGCATTCGTGAAGGCCTATAACAACTTGGCGAAGTTCGAGCAGCGCTCGGCGTTCTTCACCTGGCTCTACCGCCTCGTGAAGAACCAGTGCCTCGACATGCTGCGCCGCGACCGCTCGGGCCGCGCCGTGGACTGGGAAGAGGGCGGCATCGCCGAGGCGGAGGCCTCCGACGCCGCGACCCCGGAGGTGGACGGCGTCGACTTCGAGCCGGCAACCGAGATGCAGCGCAAGCAGCTGCGCGAACACATCGACGCCGCGATCGCCAAGCTGCCCGAGGGCGCCCGCGAGACGCTGATCCTGCGCGAGGTGGAGGGCCTCTCGTACCAGGAGATCGCGGACGCGCAGGGCATTCCGAAGGGCACGGTGATGAGCCGGCTTTTTTACGCCCGAAAGCAAATGCGGAAGCTGCTGATTGAATCCGGCGCGGTGGACGCTGCGTCAATGACGGGGACGGAAACGGAACTGGCAGGAGAGAGCGAATGATGAGCGAGCGACTCGTCAAACAGCTCCACGCCTATCACGACGGGGAGCTCGGCGGCCTGCGCCGCTGGTGGATCGAACGGCAGATCGCGCGCAACCCCGCGGCGCAGCGCGAGCTGGCGCGGCTGCGCGGCGTCGCGGAAGCGCTGCGCGCGCAGGCGGAGCAGGTGCCCGCGCCCGATCTGTGGTCGTCGATCGTGCTGCAGCTCCCCGCAGCAGTGCCGTCCGCAGAGCCCGCGCGCGCACACGACGGGTTCGGTTTCGCCTTGCCGAAATGGGCCGGTGCGGTCGTGGCCGCCGGCGCGGTGGCGCTCGCGATCTACCTCGTGCCCGGCAGCACCACGCAGCCGCTGCCGCCGGCCGTGCGCGACTCCGCCGTGCAGCTGCTCGACACCGGTCGCCGCCCGGCGGTGATTCTTCAGGACGACGCGGAGGCGACGATCATTCTGCTGCTCCCGAAGCAGAAGCTCGCCGCGGAGGACACGACGAATGTGGTCGGCTGATTCGAGGCGAAAGACTGCGGCCGCACTGATCGCGCTCGCCGCGCTGCTCGGCGCGCCGAGCGCGCTCGCGGCGCAAGACCTCATGCCCGCCGCGGCGCAGGGCACGGCGCAGAAGCGGCCCGCGCGCTTCGAGGCGACGGTGCTCAGCGCGCGCACCGAGCGCGGCGTGATCGACCCCGCCGCCGAGCGCCTGCACAAGCTGCTCGCGCGCCGCGGCATCTCCTACGGCTCGCTGCGCGTCGTCGCCCAGCAAGAGAGCACACTGATGCTCGGCGACATCGACAGCGTGATGACGCCGAACGGCAAGGCGTTCCGCTTCCGCCCGCTCGACCGCGGCGACACGGGCTTCCTGGTCGCGGTCGACTGGGGCTCGACGCGCGGCGACTTCCGCATGGAGCCGGGCGTGCCGCTCATCCTCGGCGGTCAGCCGAAGGACGGGGCGCTGCTGTGGGTGGTGCTGGAGCTGCGCTGAGCGGCAGCGCGCGCGAGTCGTGCGGCATCGCTCGCATTCGCCTCAGAGCGCGCAATCGCGCTGCCACCGACGGGCGCTCGCGACCACTTCAAGGCAAAACAAATACCCCTTCCCAGGGCGGCCTGGGGCCGAGAGGCTCCGGGCCTTCGTGTTTCAGGTGGCACTGAGCAGCGACGCTCACGGCTGCAGCCGCTGCGCTCTCCATCCGCCAGCCGGCTCGCGCACCCACAGCGCGCGGTCGTGCAGCCGCCCCGGCCGCGAGCGCCACAGCTCGACGCGCTCGGCGCGGATGCGGTAACCGCCCCAGTGCGGCGGGCGCGGCAGCGCGGCGTCCGTGTCGCCCTCGCGCACGCCGAAGTGGCCCGCGACGCGCGCGTACAAGGTCTCGAGCTCGGCGCGCGAAGCGATCGGCTCGCTCTGCGCGCTCGCCCACGCGCCCACGCGCGAGTCGAGGGGACGCGTCGCGAAGTAGGCGTCGCTCTCGGCGTCGCTCACCTCCGCCACGGGGCCCGAGATGCGCACTTGGCGATCCTGCGGGTCGAAGTGGAACACCGCCGCGGCGTGAGCGTGCGTGCGCAGCGCGGCGCCCTTCGGGCTGCGCTTGTTCGTGTAGAAGACGAGCGAGCCCGTCTCCGGCTCGAGCGCCTTGCACAGCACCATGCGCACTTCGGGGCGGCCTGCTTCGTCGACGGTCGCGAGCGCGATCGCGTGCGGGTTCTTCTGCGCGCGCGCGGCGAATCCTTCGTCGAGCCAGCGCTGTGCGATGGGGAAGGGGTCGCTCGGGAGCGGATCTTCAGACAGCCACGCGTCGGGCCAATCGCGCATGCCGCCAACTTATCGCGAGCGGGCTTCGCATTGTCGCCGACTCTGCGGTTTCATCCCGCGCGAGCGCGCCCACGGCCCGCGTGATGTCAAGCGAATCAGCCGCGACGCGCAGCGTCGCCGGCTGCATTTGCAGAGCACGGCGACGCGTGACCACGTGGTTCCTGCTCGTACCACCTGACAAGCCCCGAACTCTTGCTGCGAAGGAGCACCCCGTGCGTTTCGGAATCTTCTACGAGCATCAGCTGCCGCGGCCGTGGACCGAGGGGCTCGAGCACAAGCTGTTCCAGGACGCGCTCGCGCAGGTAGAGCTCGCCGACCAGCTTGGCTTCGACTACGCGTGGGAGGTCGAGCACCACTTCCTCGAGGAGTACTCGCACTCGTCGGCGCCCGAGGTGTTTCTCGCGGCGTGCTCGCAGCGCACGAAGAACATCCGGCTCGGCCACGGCATCGTGCTGATGCCGCCCGGCTACTCGCACCCGGGAAAGATCGCCTCGCGCATCGCGACGCTCGATCTCGTCTCGAACGGGCGCGTCGACTTCGGCACCGGCGAGAGCGCGTCGCGGCTCGAGCTCGAGGGCTTCGGCGTCGACGTCACGCAGAAGAAGGCGATGTGGCGCGAGGCGACCGAGCAGGTGTGCAACCTGCTCGCGATGGATCCGTACCCCGGTTATCAGGGCACGTACTTCTCGATGCCGCCGCGCAACTTGGTGCCCAAGCCGCTGCAGAAGCCGCATCCGCCGCTGTGGGTCGCCTGCTCGAATCGCCAGACGATTCTCGAAGCCGCGCGGCTCGGCATCGGCGCGCTCACCTTCGCGTTCATCAGCGAGGACGAGGCGCGGCAGTGGGTGCACGACTACTACGAGACGTTCAAGCGCGAGTGCGTGCCGATCGGGCACGTGGTGAATCCCAACGTCGCGATGGTCTCCGGCTTCTCGGTGCACGCGGATCACGCCGAGGCGGAGCGGCGAGGGCTCGAGGGATTCCGCTTCTTCGGCTTCGCTCTCGGCCACCACTACGCGTTCGGCGAGCAGCGCGTCGGGCGCACGAACATCTGGGACGCGTTCCAAAAGATGGGCTCGATGTTCCCCGGCCCCGAGGGCCGCTCGATCGGCACGCCCGACGAAGTGCGCGCGCATCTGGGGCGGATGGAGGAGGCGGGCGTCGATCAGACCGTGTTCATCCAGCAAGCCGGCCGTAACGAGCACGAGCACATCTGCGAGAGCATGTCGCTGTTCGCGCGCGAGGTGATGCCGGAGTTCGCGGCACGCCGGGTCATGCGCGAAGAGAAGAAGGCTGCGGAGCTCGCGCCCTACGTCGAAGCCGCGCTGAAGCGCAAGGCGTGGATGAAGCCGCTCGCCGAGAGCGAGATCCCCGTCGTGGTCTCCTACGGGCGCACCGACGTGCACAACGCGCCGTGATCGGCTGGCCGCGCCTGACTCGGAGCCGCGCGACTCGGCTTGATCGCGCGGGCAGGACTGGTAGCACTACCTGAACTCAAAGGAGGCCCCATGCCCATCGCCACACGTCTCGCCGCCAGCGCGCTCGCCGCGCTCGCACTGCTCGGTTCGCCGAGCGCCTCGCTCGCGCAGGAGGAAGCCGAGAGCCGCTTCTCCGGCGTCGCGCAGCTCGATCTCACCAACGCCTACTACTTCCGCGGAATCCTGAACGAGAAGCGCGGCCTGATCGCGCAGCCGTGGGGCGAGGTCTACGCGAACCTCTACTCGTCCGAGACGGGCCTCATCCGCGACGTCACCGTCGGCTTCGGCGTGTGGCTCAGCATTCACAGCGAAGAGACGCTCGCCGCGAACAGCCCGCATTCGCTTTACGAGGCGGACTACTACCCGCTGATCTCGATGGATCTCGCGGGCGGCTTCAACCTGCTCACGACTTATTACTTCTACGACAGCCCGAACGGCGCCTGGGACGAGGCGGTGCAGGAGCTGAACTTCAAGCTCAGCTACGACGACAGCGAGTCGCTCGGCCTCTCGCCTTGGGTGAACCTCGCGATCGAGACGTTCAGCAGCTCGAGCCCTTCCACGTCGGGCAGCGCGATGC
This sequence comes from Deltaproteobacteria bacterium, assembly GCA_016875395.1. Taxonomy (NCBI): domain Bacteria; kingdom Pseudomonadati; phylum Myxococcota; class Myxococcia; species Deltaproteobacteria bacterium. The sequence goes on from VGRF01000005.1 coordinate 135,725, forward strand.
AGTTCGGCATCGCGCCGACGCTCTTCGAGAACGACACCTTCTCGCTGACCGGGAGCGCCGAAGTCGGCATCACGTTCGACGACTACTACGACGGCCTCAGCTCCGACACGAACGAGAACACCTTCGGCTACGCGAACCTCGGCGTCGCGGTCGGCGTGCCGATCACGGACACGTGGTCGACGAGCCTCGGCTTCAAGTACTTCCTGTTCGGCGACGACTTGCAGGAAGTGAACGGGGGCCACGGCGGACACGGCGTCGTGACGGCGAGCCTCAGCGCCTCGTTCTGATCCCGCGACGGTTTGGGCTCCGCGCGGCGGCTGCTCACTCGTCCGGGTAGAGCAGCCGCGCGGACGCCGGCTCCCAGTAGAGCCACAGCGCAGCGCCCGGCTTCGCAGCGGCGACCGGCTTGTCGCTCTCGATGTGCGCGACGATCTCGTCGCCCGTCGGCGTGCGCAGGGCGCAGCGTTCGACCGCGCCCTGGAACAGCACGTCGATGCAGGTCACGGGCATGCACGGCACGCCGGCCGCGGGCTCGCCCGCGCACACTTCGAGCCGCTCTGGGCGCACCATCAGCAGCGCCTTCGCGCCCGCGCTGAAGCTGCGGCCACGCGTCGCGATGCCGCAGCGGCGCCCGCCGGGCAGCGCGATCGTCGCTTCGCCGTTCGCCGCGCTCTCGATGCTCACGCCGAGCAAGTTCGCGTGGCCGATGAAGCGCGCGACGAAGGCGGTCTCGGGCTCCTCGTAGATGCCCTCCGGCGTGCCGACTTGCTCGAGCTTGCCCGCGCGCATCACGGCGATGCGGTCCGACATCGTGAGCGCCTCTTCCTGATCGTGCGTCACGAACACGAACGCGATGCCGACGTCGCGCTGAATGCGCTTCAGCTCGATCTGCATCTGGCGGCGCAGCTCGAGATCGAGCGCGGAGAGCGGCTCGTCGAGCAGCAGCGCCTTCGGGCCGTTCACGAGCGCGCGCGCGAGGGCGACACGCTGGCGCTGCCCGCCTGACAACTGCGCAGGCTTTCGCTGCGCGAGGTCGCCGAGCCGCACGATCTCGATCATCTCGCGCACGCGCTTCTCGACCTCGGCCTTGTCGTCGCCGCGCATGCGCGGCCCGAACGCGACGTTGTCGAACACGCTGAGGTGAGGGAACAGCGCGTAGTTCTGGAACACGGTGTTCACCGGCCGGCGATACGGCGGGACGCCGGTCATGTCCTGGCCATCGAGGCGAATCACGCCGCTCGTCGGCTCTTCAAAGCCGGCGATCATGCGCAGCATCGTGGTCTTGCCGCAGCCCGACGGCCCGAGCATCGCGAAGAACTCGCCCTTGCCGATCGCAAAAGTCATCTCGCGCGTGGCGACGAAATCGCCGAAGCGCTTCGTGACGTTCTCGACGCTGACGAGGGGCGCGGCGCTCAAGCGTGGACTCCAGGCACTGGCGTCGCCGGGGGCTCGGCGGGCGCATCGGGATCGAAGCCTTTTTCGCGGCTCGCGTAAACCCAGCGCGGCGTCTTCACCATCTCCGCCGCCGCGGCCGCGAGCTGCGCGTCGATCCAGTGCGGGTCCGCCGCTGCCGCTCGCGCGACCGGGCCGGCGAGATAGCCGTCGGTCGCTGGGCCCGGGCCATAGTGCTTTCGGTAGACGTCGTAGCGGAAGAGATCCTTCAGGCGCTTCAAGTCGGCCGCGCCACTCGGTAGCGGCAGCAGGCGCACGTCGGTCTTGCCGCGCGCCTCGCGATCGTCGAGGCGCCTCATCACCACGTCGAGACTCGTCGCGAGGTTCGCGGGCTCGCAGAACGTCGCGAAGTCGTCGTAGAGCAGGCGCATCACCGCCCGCGCCTCTTGCAGCGGCAGGCGCGCCTCGCGCTCGCGGCCGACGCGCCGTAACAACAGCGCGAACGGGTGCGGGCGATCTCCGGTCGCGGCGATCTCGGCGGCCGGACGAAAGTCCGGCTGGCGGTACGGGAAGTGGCGCGGGTCGACCGCGTCGAAGCCGCCGCGGCCATAGAAGAGCAGGCGCTGCAGCGAGAGCTTCTCGTCCGGGCTGTAGAACTCGACCTCGGCCGCGAGGTCGATGCGCATGCCGAAGTGCTTGTGCGGCGCGTCGGGCGCGGGCAGCACGATCTTCCCGCGCTGATGCAAGAGGTGCAGGTACGAGATCGCGAGATCCATCGGCGCGATGCGCAGCCAGTACGTGAGCACCGTGCCGCGCGCCTCGGGCGCCATGAAGATGTGCGAGAGGTAGATCACGCACTGGTCGTCGTCGTAGTCCTGGTTCACCAGCACGCGCCCGTCGCGCACGCCGCGGATCGCGCCCGTCGCGCGATCGCGCGCCACGAGCAAGAAGAAGCGCGCGTAGCTGCCACCCGGCATCGGCACGGTCGGATCCTCGAGCATCATCTCGCGGATCACTTCCTCGGATTCCATCTCGCCCGCGGGTCCGAACGCGTCCCACAGCATCTGGAACGCGCGCTTGAAGTCCGGGTGATCGGGGTGCTCGATCGACTCGACCTCGTAGCGCCGCGTCTCGCGCTCGATCATCTCCACCACGTCCTGCGCGTAGAGATCCTTGATGCACAGACGGACGTGGGTGCCCTGCGCCATGGTCGATGCAGATTAAGCTGCGCGCGTAATGACTGACCAGTACGAAGACGAGAACCGCTCGGTGTGGGTGGCCGAATGCGAGCCCGCGCAGCCGGCGCCGCCGCTCGTGGCGCGCGTCACCAGCGACGTCGCGATCATCGGCGGCGGCTTCACGGGCGTTTCGACCGCGCTGCACCTGCGCGCGCTGCGGCCCGAGCTCGGCATCGCGCTCGTCGAGGCGGGCGTGCTGGGGCAGGGCGCGAGTGGGCGCAACGGCGGGCAGGCGCTGCACTGGATCAACGGCGTCAGCGCGAAGAACGACGACGAGCTGCGCCGGCTGCACTCGGTCACGGGCATGGGCATCGACATCGCCGAGCAGCTCGCCGCCGCGCACGCGCCGCACGCCTTCCGCCGCGCAGGCGCGCTCGAAGTGTTCACCGATGCGAAGCGCGCCGAGGAAGCGCACGCGCGCGCCGAGCGCTGGAGCGCGGCGTGCGTGCCCGCGGAGTTCATCGCGCGCGAGAAGCTCGGCATCGGCGGCGCGCACGGCGCGGTGCGCAACCCGCTCGCGGGGCGCCTCCACGGCTACGCGCTCTTGCAGGCGCTGCGCCCCGTGCTGCTCGCGCGCGGAATCGCGCTCTACGAGCACACGCGCGTGGCGCGCGTGAGCGGCGGCAGCGAGGTCGTGCTCGAGACGCCGCGCGGCGAAGTGCGCGCGAAAACGCTCGTGCTCGCGACGAACGGCTACACGCCCGCGCTCGGGTTCTTCCGCAACACGGTGCTGCCGCTTCACAGTCACGCGCTCGCGACCGCGCAGCTCGACGACGCGACGTGGCAGCGGCTCGCGTGGGGCAACTGGGACGGCTTCAGCGACGACCTCGACCGCATCGCCTACGCGATGCGCACGCCGGGCGGCCGCTTGTTGTTAGGTGGCGGCGGCAACCCCGCCTACTCGTACCACTACGGCAGCCGCGTCGTGACCACACCCGAAGCGATCGCCCGCTCTCAGCCCTTCATGCAGGGCATCCTGCACCGCTACTTCCCCGCCGCCGCGCACGTGCCGATCGAGCACCGCTGGTCCGGCGTCCTCGGCATCACGCTCGACCGCCAGCCCAGCATCGGCCGCGGCCAAGTCGGCCCGAACGTGCTGCACGCCCTCGGCTACAGCGGCCACGGCGTCTCGCTCGCCCTACTCGCCGGCAAAGTGCTCGCCGACCTCTACGTCGGCAACGATGCACCCTGGCGCGACCTCCCGTTCCACAACAAGCGCCTCCTCCCGATCCCCCCCGAGCCCCTGCGCTGGCTCGGCTATCAGGCCTTCACGCGCCTAACAGGAAAGAGCCCCCGCAAGCAGAGCTGACTCCGACCACGATCTCGGCGTCGAGACCGCAAGCCGTGCGACCGCCAGGGCCATGAAGCGAATGCGCCTCCACGGCGCCCGAGCTTCACCCGAAGCAACGAGCACGAACGAGCACCGCACCCGCCGTCGCACTCAGGCCGAGAACGCGCGCAGCGCGAATCGGAGGCGCCTCAACGGCGCCGAGGATTCGCCCCCAATTCCGTCATGCCCTGCGCGGCATCCCGTCGCGCGCGCCGTGAACCGAGTCGCCACGCAGGCGCGGGCGGCGGGCGGCCGGCTGCGCCGAGGTAAAGCGCAGGCGCGGCCCCTGAGAATGCCCGCCTTCAGGAAACGCGCGCGCCACGACGAGGGCCGCTTCCCTCCCAAGGCCGCGACGAGCCACGAGGAGCAGCCGGCCGCCCGCCGCCCGCGCCCGAGCAACCAGGGCGGCACACGTCTTCACCCCTTCGCCACTTCCCCCGCCCACAACCGATCGAGCGCCCGCGTCGTCCGTGCGAACATCTCGTCGAGCTCCGCGTGCGTCACCACGAACGGCGGCGACATCGCGCCGAGGTCGCGGATGCCGCGCACGATCACGCCCTCTTCGCGGGCGAGTGCGTGCAGCGCGGGGCCGAGCGTGTTCGGCGTCTTGTTCGCGAGGGGGCCGCGCGGCGGCTTCTTCATCTCGAAGGCGCCGATCAGCGCGAAGCCGCGCGTCTCGGCGACCGCGGGATGCGCGCGCAGCTTCGCGAGGTGCGCCTGGAAGCGCGGGCCGATGTCGTCGCGCACACGCTCGACGAGCTTCTCGCGCGTGAGAATCTCGAGGTTCGCGAGCGCCGCCGCGCAGGCGGTCGGGTGGCCCGTGTAGGTGAAGCCGTGCGCGAGGTAGCCGCCCGTCGAGAGCGTGTGCGCGATCTCGTCGCGCGCGAAGGTGCCGCCGAGCGGGATGTATCCACTCGTGATGCCCTTCGCGACGGTCATTAGGTCGGGGTCGAGCTTCCAGAGCTCGGAGGCGAACCACGCGCCGAGTCGGCCGAAGCCAGTAATCACTTCGTCCGCGACGAACAGGATCTCGTTGCGGCGACAGATCTCGCGCAGCTGCGCGAGGTAGCCCTCGGGCGGAACGATCACGCCGCCCGCGCCTTGGATCGGCTCCGCGAACATCACGCCGATCGTGCTCGCGCCCTCGCGCGCGATCAGCTTCTCCGTCTCCTGCAGGCACCACTTCCCATGATCGCTCGGGCTGAGCTCGGTGCCGTATGAGAGCGGTCCCGGCGCGTGGAAGAAGCCGGGCAGCGGCAGGTCGAACGGATCGAGGCAGCTCGGCAGGCCGGTGAGCGACGTCGTGGCGAGGCCGACCCCGTGATACGCGAACGTGCGCGACAGCACCTTCTTCTTCTCGGGCTTGCCGCGCAGCTTCCAGTACGCGCGCGCGAGCTTGATCGCGGTCTCGTTCGCCTCGCTGCCCGAGTTCGAGAAGATCACGTGGCCGAGCCCGCGCGGGACGAGCTCGGCGAGACGCGCGGCGAGGCGAATGGTCGGCTCGGTCGAGGTGTTGAAGAACGAGGGGTAGAAGGCGACCTGTCGCATCTGCTCCGCGACGGCGCGCGCGATCTCTTCGCGCCCATAGCCGACGTTCGTACACCAGAGGCCCGCGAGGCCGTCGAGCAGCTCGCGGCCCGTCTCGTCGACGAGCGTGCAGCCGCGCGCGGAGCGGATCACGTGCGTGCCCTGGGCGTGCAGCGCGGCGTGATCGGTGAAGGGGTGAAGGTGATGCGCGGCGTCGAGCCGGCGCAGCTGGGCGAGATCGAATGCGGTGCTCATGCCCGGAACATCAGCACGCGCGCGCGGGCGGCGCCAGCGCGCACGCGCCGCGGCGGAGCGTCGGACACCCGGGTTGCGCCGGCGTGTGGGTCTTGCCGCTGCACGGGGCGCCCGGTACTTCGCCGCGCACCGTGGACGCCGCGCTGTGCGCCGATGATCTCGCTCCCGGCGATCGGGAGATCGCGCGGCGCCACTGGGACGCGCTGCGTGTGCATCGCGTCGCCGGCGCGAGCGACGCCGAGTTCGCGCGCGGGTACGAGCGCCTCTGGGCGGAGTTTGGGAACGACGGCGCGATGGAGCGGCGCGAGGTGATCGCGGAGCGGCTCGCTTGGGATCCCGCCCGCGCGGTCGGCTCGGCGCGGCTCGCGTACGAGATGCTCGTGCTGCGCGTCGCGGGCGAGATCGCGGCGGTCCGCGATCACAGCGCGGTGGTGCGCCTCGCCGCGGACGGCGCGGCCGCGCCCGGCCCTGTCGTGGTGCATCTCTCGCACGTGCTCGTCGACCCCGCCCAGCGCGGCAGCGGGCTCGCGGGCTGGCTGCGCGCACTGCCGCTGGCGCTCGCGCGCCGAAGCGCGCAGGCCGCGGGTCTCGGCGCGAGTGCGCGCTTCGTGCTCGTGGCGGAGATGGAGCCGGGCGGTGCGGCGCAGCGCTCGTACGAGCGCGCGGGCTTCCTGAAGATCGACCCCACGGTGGCGCCGTATCACCAGCCGGACTTTCGGGACCCCACGCTGCCGCCGCTTCCGTTCGAGCTCGTGATCCGCCGCGTCGGGAGCGAGGCCGAGCGCGAGCTTCCCGCGGCCGAGGCGGCAGCGATCGTCGACTCGATCTACGCGGTCTACGGCGCGCACACACCAGAGGCCGCGCTCGCTCCGCTGCGTCGCGACGCCGCGGGCTGGCTCGCCGCACGCGAGCGCTTCGCATTGCTCCCGCCGACGGCCTGACGCGCGCTTCGCTCTTTACTCCGCACACGCGTCTCTGCCACGCTGCGCGCGTGATCGTCGCCTACCACCACCCGGGCTTCGCCGCCGACATCGGCGAGCACGTGATGCCCATGCGCAAGTTCCAGCTCGTCGCCGACGCCGTCGCGAGTTGGCCCGGAGTGCGCGTCGAGGCGCCAGCAGCGCTCGATCCTGCGCTGCTCCGGCGCGTGCACACCGATGCGTACATCGAGGCCGTGCGCACCGGCGCCCCGCGCGATCTCGCCGAGTCGCAGAAGTTCCCGTGGTCCGCGGCGCTGTGGCCTTCGGTGTTGCTGACGAATGGCGGCGCGCTCGCGGCGGCCGAGCGCGCGCTCGCGGACGGCGTCGCCGCGGCGGTGGCGAGTGGCTTCCATCACTCGCACGCCGATCACGGCGAGGGCTTCTGCACGTTCAACGGCCTGGTCGTCGCGGCGGAGGCGCTGCGCGCCGCAGGTCGCGTGAAGAAAGTCGCCGTGCTCGATCTCGATCTTCACTACGGCAACGGCACGGCCTCGATGTGCGTCGGCCGCCCCTGGCTCTTCAACTGCTCGATCTACGGAAACGACTACTGGCACAACAAGGCCTATCTCGACGTCGAGCACCGCCGGCACGCCGACGGCCCGAACCACGTCTCGTTCGCGCTCGCGAACGGCAGCGGCCGCGCCGAGATGCTCGAAGCGCTGGGGCGCGGCATGCAAGCGATCCTCGCCTGGGATCGCCCCGATCTGCTGCTCTACCAAGCCGGCGCCGATCCGTTCCGCGAAGACCCGTACTCCCCGCTGAACCTCGATCACGCCGATCTGCGCGAGCGCGACCGCACCGTCTTCGCCTGGGCGAAGCGCGAACGCCTGCCCACCGCGTGGGTGCTCGCCGGCGGCTACACGCCCGACGTGAAGAAAGTCGTCGACGTGCACGTAGGCACGTTCGACGCCGCTGCGAGCGTGTATGTCTGACGCAAACCGCGATGCCCCGACTTCTCTGCGGCAGCCGCACACCTCGCCGCATTGGCGCGCTGAGGAAACAGTCGCTGCTGCCTCGATGACGAACTCACCGCGCTGCGGGTCGGCCGAGGCCGCAAGCGAAGCGCGCAGCGAGCCGGAGTCCGCGGAGGCGAGCGAAGTAAACAAGGAGAGAGCGCAAACCTCGACGGATCGACAAGCCCACACGAGCGCACGCCCGTGAGCTGGCTCCTCCGCGCCTTCACCGGCTGGACCGTCCTCGTCCTGATCTTCTTCTACGTGCCCATCGCCATCCTGATCGCGTTCTCGTTCAACGAGTCTCGGCTCAACATCGAGTGGACCGGATTCACCACCGAGTGGTACGCGAAGATGTGGAACGACCGCGTGCTGATGCGCGCGGCGCAGAACAGCGTGATCGTGGCGGCGGCGTCGACGACGCTGTCGGTGTTGTTAGGGACGGCGGGCGCGTGGCTCTTGTATCGCTACCGCTACAAGGCGGCTGGCTTGATCGAGACGCTCGTGTTCCTGCCGATGATCGTGCCCGAAGTGATCCTCGGCGTGAGCCTCCTGATCCTGTTCGTCACGCTCGAGATGCAGCTCGGCTACACGACGATCGTGATCTCGCACGTCACGTTCTGCTTCCCGTTCGTGATGGCCGCGGTGCAGGCGCGCCTCGCGGGCCTCGATCCTTCGCTCGAGGAGGCCGCGCTCGACCTCGGCGCGACGCCGCTGCAGGCCTTCTTCAAGGTGCTCGTGCCGTTCCTGATGCCCGCGATCCTGTCGGGCGCGCTGATGGCGTTCACGCTCTCGCTCGACGACCTGATCGTCACCTACTTCACGGCGAGCGCGCGCACCCAGACCCTGCCGATCGTGATCTTCGGCAAAGTGAAGAAGGGGCTCGACCCGTCCCTGAACGCGATCTCGACGGTGCTGATCCTGATCACGGTGATGGCGCTGTTCCTCACGGAAGCGCTGCGCAGACGGAATCCATGAGTACCCCGCGAGGGGAGGAGGGACGCATGCGAGCTCGGAGTAACGACTGGAAGCGAGTTGTTGGGGCGCTCGCGCTCGCCACGGCGCTGGCGTGCGGTGGCGGCGAGGAGGAAGCCGCGGCGCCGGCGGCGGCTCCCGCTGCGGACGAGGCGCGCGAGCTGAATCTGTTCGCGTGGTCGGAGTATCTGCCGCAAGGCGTGATCGACGAGTTCACGGCCGAGACCGGCATCCAGGTGAACTACGAGAGATACGGCTCGAACGAAGAGATGCTCGCGAAGCTCACGGCCGGCGGAACGCCCTACGACCTCGTGCAGCCGTCCGAGTACACGGTCGAGGCGATGGTCAAGGAGGGTTTGTTAGTGCCCCTCGACAAGTCCCTGATTCCGAACTTGAAGAACATCGGGCCGGAATACATGGGGCTGCAGCACGACCCCGAGCTCGCCTACAGCGTGCCGTACATGCAGGGCACCGTCGGCATCGCGGTGAACACGGAGAAGATCACGGAGCCGGTCGACAGCTACGCCGCAGTGTTCCAGGAGAAGTACAAGGGCCGCATCGTCGTGCTCGACGACTCGCGCGAGGTCGTGTCGTGGGCACTCGAGTCGCTCGGCCTCTCGGCGAACGACGTCACGCCCGAGACCCTCGAGAAGGTGAAGCCCGTGCTCGCGAAGTGGCTGCCGCTCGTGAAGATCTACGACTCGGACAGCCCGAAGACGTCGCTGCTGAGCGGCGACGTCGATCTCGGCATCGTGTGGTCGGGCGAGGGCGCCATCCTGATCAACGAGGGCGGCGGGCAATTCGCGTACGTGCTGCCGAAGGAAGGCGCGCACATGTTCATCGACAGCTTCGCGATCCCGAAGGGCGCGCAGAACTTCGCCGGTGCGCACAAGTTCATCGACTACATCCTGCGGCCCGAAGTCAGCGTGAAGATCTCGGCGGACTTCCCGTACACGAACCCGAACGTCGAAGCGCGCAAGCTGCTTTCGGAGAAGGAGCTTGCGAATGGCGCGAGCTACCCGCCCGGCAGCCCGAAGCTCGAGACCTTCGTCGACATCGGCGCAGCCGCCGCGACGGTGGACGCGCTGTTCACCAACGCGAAGGCGCAGGCGGGCTCGTGAGGCCGGCGCGCAGGTGATTCAGGAGGCCTGCGTCTCATGAGGCAGGGCGCAGCGCGATTCGCCGCGGCGACGGGAGCACAGCGCGAGCCGACTCGGATCGGCTCGCTGCTGCTCCTGCCGATCGTGCTCTGGGCGGCGGCGTTCGTGGTCGCGCCCGCGGCGATCATGCTCACGTACAGCTTCCTCGAGCGCGGCACGCTCGGCGGAGTTCAGTGGGGAACCTTCACGTTCGACAACTACGCGAACGTGGGGAACCCGATCTACCTGCGCATCGTCGTGCGCTCGATTCTCTACGCGGGCCTCACGACGCTGATTTGCCTCGCGGCCGGCTACCCCGTCGCGTACCTGATCGGCCGCTTCGACGCGCGCTGGCGCAACTTGTTACTGATGGCCGTGATGGTGCCGTTCTGGACGAGCTTCCTGATCCGCACGTACGCGTGGGTCACGATCCTGAAGACGCAGGGCATCCTCAACTCGCTGCTGCTCGGCATCGGCGTCATCAGCGAGCCGCTCGACATGCTCTACACGCCGGGCGCCGTCGTCGTCGGCCTCGTCTACACGTTCCTGCCGTTCATGATTCTCCCGATCTTCACGAGCGTGGAGAAGCTCGACGGTGCGCTGATCGAGGCCGCGCTCGATCTCGGCGCAGGCCCGGTGCGCGCGTTCTCGCGCGTGATCGTGCCGCTCACCGCGCCGGGCATCAGCGCGGGCGTGCTGCTGGTGTTCGTGCCGGCGCTCGGCATCTACGCCGTGAACGACATCCTCGGCGGCGGTCGCGTGGACATGATCGGGAACATCATCGAGAACCAGATCAAGGGAAACGCGCGCAATCAGCCTTTCGGCGCAGCGCTCGGGACGGCGCTCCTGTTCACGTTCGGTGTCGCGTACTACTTCGTGAATCAGCGGCAGCGGACCGCGGAGGGGCGGGGGTAGGGGGACGCCGCGCGCGGTCCGGGCCGCGGTTGTTAAGGCACGTTCGGCTCGCCCGGCGCTGCCCTCCCCGCAGCGCCCTGCTCGGTTCACCCGAGTGCGGGACAACCTCTCGGGACCGGCGATGCAGCGGAGGCCGACGCCTCGGCGACTTCGAGCCGCCTCGGCGCTGCTGCGCGCCCTCCGTTCTCGCGCGGGTTTCAAGGGGCGGTCGCGGCGCTGGTTCGGTCAGAAGCGGGCGAGGAGTGCGCTGAGGATGCGCTCGTAGCCGTTTGCCGCGAAGGCGATGTTGGCGTCGGGGTCGAGGATGTGGACGAGCGCGGGGTGGTCGACTTGGCCGGTGGATTCGTTGCGATTGCGGGGGCGTTCCAGCGGTCGAGGGCGGCGTTGACTTCGGCAGGGGCGCCGGAGAGAACGATGGCGTCGTCGGGGAGCTGCCAGCTCCTGGCGAGCGCGGGGAGGCGCGATGGCGTGTCGCGCCAAGGATCGAGCGTGATGATCGCGACGCGCGGATGGGAATCGGGTGCCGCGTTGCGCTGCGCGGCAAGCGCCTGCGAGACGAGGGCCGGACAGACGGTCTCGCAATGAGCGAAGGCAAAAGTGATTAGGGTGGGGTGCCCGCGGAGCGCTGCGACGTCGACGCGGGCGCCGTGTTGGTCGACGAGGCCGAGCGGCGGCGCGGGGCGATCGAGGCGCGGGTATGTGTCGGGCACGGGCGCGGCGCTCTCGATGCTCGCGGGTGTGGTGCCTGCGGTGAGGCGGACGATGCGTGCGGCGGCGTGGGTGGCGCGAGCATCAGGAGCGCGGCGACGGTGGCGATGAGGAATTGGCCGCCCTCGCTCGAGCGCAGCGTGCGCAGGCCGCTGCGCAGCGAGGTCTTGAACGTGATGACGAGCGCGGCGCCCAGGCCGAGGGGCTCGCCGATCAGTAGCAACCAGCCTGCTGCGCTCGGGAGGCCGCTGTCGCCGACGTTGAAGCACACCCAGCGCGCGCGGGAGAGCCAGTCCGGCGGATCGCCGGGTGCCGGCCAGAGCGCGAGCGCCCACCATGCGGCGGTCGCGGCGAGCAGGAACGCGAGCGCCGAGAGCGCGGCGAGCTCGCGCGTCTCGAGGCGCGCTCGGCGCACGTCTCCCGGAACGATTACGGCCGCCATCAGCCCACCTTCCACACGACCGAGAGCAGCTTCCAATTCACGAAGTAGTACGTGATGAACGCGGCGAGGAAGACGCCGACCAGCACCATCGTGCCCGGCGCGACGCCGAGCGCGTGCGGCGCGAGCGCCGCCTCGTCGCCGGCAACCAGCGCGCGCGGCGGCGAGATCAGACCGAGCGGGAGGCCTCAGCGCTCGCGCAGCGTTCGGGCCGAGGAAGCGGCCCACGATGAACAGATTGTCGAGGCGCCGCGAACGGATGCGCCAGCCTCGTGCGGCTCGCGTCCACTCGTCGACGTACACGCCGTGCTGTCAGCACGCTCATCGCGCCGTCGAGCTTCTCCTGCGCGTGGGCGAGGATTCCGTACGTCGTCGATCGCGCCGCATCACCGGCGAGATCGACGCGCGGCGTGGACATGTTGTGCTGCGTCACGCGATGAATGCGCAGCGACGCCTCGAGCCACGGCTTCGTGTCAGCGTACGCACGCGGCTTCAGCCCGAAGAAGTTGTAGTGGATCGTGGCATCCGCCAGAAAAATCGAGTCGAGCAAGTCGAGCTCGCGCTGATCGATGGCCGACGCGTAGCGGTAGATCGCCTGCGTGATCTCGGCGATGTCGGCAGCTTCGGCAGGCGTCACGCCAGAGTTCCTCCGTCCATGCGGATCGACTCGCCGTTGATGTGGATGCCGTCGTCCGAGCACAGCATCGCGACCACGCTCGCGACCACCTCGGGGCCGCGTGCGCTGTCGAGCGGAATCGCGCGCGCGACGAGCTTCCAATCCGCGTCCTTCGGGAGCAGGCCGCCGCCGCTCATCGCCGTGGTGATCGAGCCCGGGCAGATCGCGTTGCAGCGCACGCCTTTCTTGCCGAACTCGACCGCGAGCGTGCGCGTGAGTGCGAGCACGCCGCCTTTGCTCGTGCCGTAGGCGGCGCCATACGGCATGCCGGCGAGCGCCGACGTCGAGCTCGTGTTCACGATCGCGCCCTTCGTCAGTAACAAGTGCGGCATCGCCGCCTTGCACATCAGGAACGAGCCCGTGAGGTTGATGCGGATCACCCGCTCGAACTCGGCGAGCGAGATGTCGGCGAGATGCTTCAGCAGGAGCACGCCGGCGACGTTCACGAGCGCGTCGAGCTTGCCGAAGCGGTCGACGCAGGCCTGCACCGTCGTCTGCACCTGCGCCTCGTCGCCCACGTCGCAGGTCCGCGTAGCCACCGCCGCGCCGAGCGCGCTGCAGCGCTGTGCCGTCTCCTCCAGCCCCTCGCGCGCGACGTCGCACAGGAACAAGCTCGCGCCCTCGCTCGCGAGCCGCTCCGCGCACGCGCGCCCGATCCCGGCCGAGGCGCCCGTGATCAGCGCGACCTTGCCGTCGAATCGCCGCACCTCTTCTCCTCTAGCAGAAAAGGCGGGCAGCATGGCACACTGCTTCGTGATGGAGATGCCGCTCGCGAAGCTGCGCGTGCTCGATCTCACGACGGAGATCGCGGGCGCGTATGCGACCAAGCTACTGCGCGACGCCGGTGCGCACGTGATCAAGCTCGAAGACGGGGCTGCGCCCGATCCGCTGCGCGCATGGAGCGCGTCGCACGCGCCGCTCGCGCGAGGTGAAGACGGCGCGCTGTTTCGCTTCCTCGCGGGCGGGAAGCAGAGCGTCGCGGTGGAGCTCGCGAGCGGCGCGGGGCGCGCGCGGATCCTCGGGCTCGCGCGCGCTGCCGACGTGCTCGTCGAGTCGCGCGGACCGGGCGGCCTCGACGCGCTCGGCGGAGTCGCTGCGCTGCGCGAGGCGAACCCGCGCCTCAGCGTCGTCTCGCTCTCGCCGTACGGCCTAACAGGTCCGTGGGCGCGCGCGCCGCGGCCCACGACCGAGATGACGATGCAGGCGCAGTGCGGCGCCACGGGCTATCGCGGTCTCCCCGAGCGCGGGCCCGTGAGCGCGGGCGGGCGCATCGGCGAGTGGATGGCGGGGCCGTACGTCGCCCTCGCTGCGCTCTTCACGTGGCAAGCTGCGCGCATCACGGGCCGCGGCCAGCACGCGGACGTGAGCCAGTTCGAGAGCCTGCTGGCGACGCTCACCACGCTGCACGACTTGCAGGGTCAGTTCCTGCAGATGCCCGCGGCGATCTCGATCGATACGCCCTCGATCGAGCCCACTCGCGACGGTTGGGTCGGCCTCACGGCGTACACGGGCCAGCAGTGGAAGGATTTCTGCCTGCTGATCGAGCGCCCCGAACTCGGTGAGGACGAGCGCCTCTACGAAGCGCGCGTGCGCATGCAGCACCTCCGCGAGGTGCAGGACGCGATGCACGCGTGGACGAAGCGGCACACCGTGGCGGAAATCATCGAGCGCGCGAACGAGCTGCGCATTCCCGCGGCACCGATCGGCGACGGCAAGCGGGTGCTTGAGCTCGACCACCTGCGCGAGCGCGGCGTGTTCGTGCGCTCGCCGCACGGCGACTTCATGCAGCCGCGCGTGCCGTATCGCCTCTCCGCGTGCGCGCCGCGCCCTTTCGAGCGCGCGCCGAAGCTCGGCGAGCACAGCGTGAGCGCGCGCTTCGAGGCGCACGCGCCCGAGGCGGCGCCAGAGTGGTCGCGGCGCGCCACGAGCAATCTCCCGCTCTCGGGCCTGCGCGTCGTCGACCTCACCGCGTTCTGGGCGGGCCCGATCGTCACGAGCGTGTTCGCCGATCTCGGCGCGGACGTGATCAAGGTCGAGTCGATCCAGCGCCCCGACGGCATGCGCTTCGCCGGCGCGATCCGCAAAGACCCGCTCTGGGAGCGCGGCGCCGTCTTCCACGGCGTGAACTGCAACAAGCGCGGCATCACGCTGAACCTCGACGCGCCCGAGGGCCGAGAGTTGTTGTTGCGCCTGGTCGATCGCGCCGACGTGCTGATCGAGAACTTCTCGGTGCGCGTGATGGAGCACTTCGGGCTCAGCTGGGACGCGCTGCACGCGCGCAATCCGCGCCTCGTGCTGACGCGCATGCCGGCGTGGGGGCTCGATGGGCCGTGGCGCGATCGCGTCGGCTTCGCGCCGAACGTCGAGCAGGTGAGCGGGCTCGCGTGGCTCACGGGCTACGAGGACATGCCGCTCGTCGTGCGCGGCGCGTGCGATCCGTTCGGCGGCATGCACGCCGCGTTCGCGACGCTGCTCGCGCTCGAGCAGAGGAGTCACACGGGCGAAGGCCAGCTCGTCGAGCTGCCACTCGTCGAGCCCGCGCTGAACGCCGCGGCGGAGCAGGTGATCGAGTGGACGAAGCACGGCGTGCTGCTCGAGCGGCAGGGCAACCGCGGCCCGTATGCGGTGCCGCAGGGCGTGTATCGCTGCGCGGAGGAGACGGGGCGCGCGCCGCAAGAGCAGTTCATCGCGATCGCGGTGGCGAGCGATGCGCAGTGGCAGGCGCTGCGCCACGTGCTCGGCGATCCGCGCGCGCTGCGCGACGCCGCGCTCGCGAGCGCGGCCGGCCGCCGCGCCGCGCACGATGTGATCGACGCAGCGATTGGGGCGTGGTGCGCCGCGCGCACGAGTCGCGACGCCGAGGCCGCGCTGCTCCCCGCCGGTGTGCCCGCGTCCGTGTGCATCGACGCGCACGCGCTGCTGCCGAACGCGCAGCTCGACGCGCGCGCGGCGTACACGACGCTCGCGCATCCCGTCACCGGCGCGACGCGTTACCCCGAGTTGCCGATGCGCTTCGAGTCGTGGCCGCGCCCGCTGCGCGTCGCGCCGCCGCCGACGCTCGGGCAGCACAACGAGGAGTTGTTACGGGAGCTCGGGCTGCGCGAGGAAGAGATCGCGGAGCTGCGCGCGAAGAGAGTGATTGGGGAGCGGCCCGCGTGGCTGTGAGCGCTCAGCGCGGCCGGCTCTCCGTCCCCGGACACGGCGTGATGTAGATCGCGCGCATCGACTTGCGCACGTTCGCGGCGTGCCACACGCCGGCTGGGTTGATGAACGTGCTGCCCGGGCCGAACGGGGAGACGCGCGCGCCTCCAGCCAGCTCTTGCACGAGCTCTCCCTCGCCTTCGAGCACGATCACGATCTCGTCGCCCTCGGTGTGGCGCTCCCACGCCGGGCCAGTCCTTCGGCGTCGTCTCGATCATCATCAGCCGCCCCGGCGCGCCCGGCGTGCAGTGCTTCGCCATGTACGCCTCGAACGCGGGGCCGTCGAAGCCGAAGCCGTGCTGCGGTGCCGCGGGCGCGCGCTCGCTCAGGTGGATCGGCGATTTGTTGAGGTCGAAGGGTCCCCGTGTCGCAGTCGTTCATGTGATCTCTCCTTTGCTCATCGCCGCGTGGAAGCGCCGGACGATCTCGTCGGGCGCAAGCTCTTCTCGCCGCGTGGCGAGGAGCCAAACGTGGCCGAACAGATCGACGATCGAGCTGCGCCGCTCGCCGTCGACCTGATTCTCGGGCGCGCTCTTCTCCGTTGCGCCGGCAGCGCACGCGCGCGCGTGGGTCGCATCCACGTCGGGCACGAGCAGGTGCAGCTCCACCGGCGATCCGCCGAGCCGCTTTGGGCTCGCGAAGCCTTGCTCGGGGAACTCGTAGGCGAGCATCAGCGTGCCATCCCGGATGGAGAGATCGGCGTGGCCGATCCTGCCGTCGGGCATCGCGAGGCGAATGTGCTCCCGCGCGCCGAACACGCGCGCGTAGAAGTCGATCGCTTCGCTCGCGGGGCTCGCAATCAAGTACGGCGTCGGCATGCGTCTCCTCGTTTGCGCGTGAACCTCGCCCGCCGCTTCCCGCGAGTCTTGAAGGAATCCGACACGTGCGCCGCGTTCAGGCCACGGCCGTGCGCCCCACACCGAGCGTCTGCGCCTCGGCGAGCGTTGGCGGCACGCCCGCGAACTGACGCACGTCGCGCACGAGGTGCGACTGGTCGGCGTAGCCGAGCGCGAGCGCCGCATCTGCCCAGTTCGCGCTCGCACCGCTGTGCACGTGCGCCATCAGCGCTTCGAAGCGCGCGAGGCGTGCGAACAGCTTCGGCGAGACGCCCACGTTCTCCGCGAAGGCGCGCTCGAGGCGGCGCTCGCTCCAGCCGAGCTCGCGCGCGAGCGCCGCGATGCGCACGCGGCCGGCATGGCGCTCGATCTCAGCGACGGCCCACGCGAGCTCGCGCAGAGCCGCGGGTGGCTTCGCTCTCCGCGCGTTCGCGACGAAGCGCTCGACCGCGTCGAGGCGATCGTCCCAGCTGGCGAGCTCGCCGAGCCGCACCGGCAGATCGCGCTGCTCGCGCGGGAGCAGGTCGCTTGCCGAAACGACCCGCTGCGCGAGATCCGCCGGCGGCACGCCGAATACGAAGTGCGCGGCGAGCGGGCTGAGCAGCAGCTCGACGCCGAGCTGATGTCCCGAGAACGCCGTGCGCGTGGGGCGTTCGTGGATGCGCGCGACGAATCCGCCCACTCGGCGCGCCGCCTGCGCGCCCTCGCCGACTTCGATCGGCGTCCCGATCTCGAAAATCACGACGACGCTGGTGTTCGCGAACTCGTGCTTGACGAGCGGGGCCGCCGCGCGCTCCTCGTATCCGAAACAAGCGCGCACCCAAGGCGCGCAGCTCGGATCCGGCGCGCGCTCGACCACGCACAGCACCGACCTCGGGAGGCGATGCTCGACGACGCGCGCCGCACGCTCCATCTCAGCGCGCTGGATCCAGCACTTCCTTGAACCCGTACTTCACGTGCGGGCCGATCGCGATTTGCTCCAGCACACCGATGCCGGTCTGGCTCCCCATGCGCACCTTCATCACCTGTTGGATGTGCTGGTTCTCCATCGCCATCTCGTTCACGCCCGCGAGCTTCCAGCTCTCGCCTCCGATCGCGAGCTCGCCCTTCCAGCGGCCGTGGCCCCACTCGGGGTGCGAGTAGCCGATGCCCTTCATGCGGAAGCACAGGGTCGGCTCCATCGCGATCTCGAGGCGCTCGCCCGTCTTCTTGAAGAGTCTCAGCTCGGCGCGCGCGGCGCGGCGCGTGCCGGGCACGTAGACGAGGCGGTGCTCAGCGGCGGCGAGCAGCTCGGTGCCGGGGTCTTCGACGCCGGGGATTTTCTTCGGGTCGTCATAGACGGGGCACACCATGCCGTCGAAGTGCCAAGGCTGGCCGTACGAGTCTTCGAACAGGCACATGTGGGTGCACTTATCAGGCCAGTGCAGCGGCGCCCACAGGAAGAAGAACTGCGGCGCGGTCTGCGGCGGCGCGCCGGCGGGGTCGCCCTCTCCCACCGGGCGGATGCCCCACGAGCGATCCTTCGTTCCGTAGTTCCTGCGCGGGTCGAGACGCAGCGTCTTGCCCGCGTAGCGCAGCTCGCCCTGCCAGTGGCCGAACTGGTTGAAGCGCGTGGCGTCCATGATGCCCTTGCCGCGCCCGTGCGTCTGCCGGCCTTCCTCGATGTTCGCGGTGCGCGGAATCCAGAGCAGCTCGCCGCTGATGCCAGTCGTGTTGTCGTCGACCGTCACGCGCAGCGACATCATCGGCTCGAGGATCTCGATGCGGAAAGGCCCGATCGTCAGGTCGCTCGGCTCGCGCGGCGCGCGGCGCGACGCGTGGAAGGCGTGCTGCTTGCCGTCGATCACGAGCGAGAGGCCGCAGTCCATGATGCCGAGGTTCGGATACAACGCGGCGCCGATGCCGAGGTACCAGCTGCCGTCGTCGGCGTAGCCGTTGAACCAGTAGCGGTCGTAGGCGTTCCGGCTGGCGGTGGCGACGTGAAGGACGGGCTCGGGTGTTTGATGGATGGGGTAGTCGTCGAACTTGCTGAGCATGCGGAGCGCTCCTTGTTTGCGCGAGTCCGAGGCTTGCGGTCGGCGAGCTTATGACAGGCCGAGAGGTGGCGTCAGCGCGCAGCTCGCAGGGCGAATGCAGCAGGCGGCGCTTCGCGCCGCGGCGGGTCCTCCCTGCATGGGAACGGCGACATCTCGGTGCGCTTGCGTGCGATGCTGCTCCCCTTCGCTCCAGAGGAGAGGCCGCGCATGCTCACGGCCACGCGACGCGAGTTGTTGCGGACGAGCCTCGGCGCGAGCGCTGCCTTCGCCTTCGCGTGCGGAGGTGGCGCGGAGTCGCAGGCGCCGCAGATCGAGCCGCTGCGCCTGTCGTACGGCGGCTTCGCGATGGGGATCCAGAGCTTCTCGCTGCGCCACTACACGCTCGAGGCGGCGCTCGACATCACGCGTGCGCTCGGGCTCGCGCGCATCGAGCTGATTCCCACGACCGCGCTCGGGCCAATTTGTTCGGCGAGCACTTCGCCGTGACGAGCGATGGTGCCGCGATTGACACCGTACTCGCGACGTGCTCCCAACGCGGCGTCGCGATCGCGGCGCATGGCGTGAATGCCGTCGCCAGCGAAGCGGAGGCGCGCTCGCTGTTCGCGTTCGCGAAGCGAGCGCGAGTTCCAGTGCTTTCGATCGCGCCCGACGCGGAGGTGTTGGGAGCGCTCGATGCGCTGTGCGCGGAGCACGCGGAGGTGCGGCTCGCGATTCACAATCACGGGCCGGGCATGGCATGGGAGACGATCGAGGAGATCGAGGCGGCGCTCTCGGAGAGGCATCCGAGCTTCGGCGCTTGCGTCGACACGGGGCACTTCATTCGCAGCGGCATCGATCCCACCCTGGCGCTGCGGCGTTTCGGTGCGCGCGTGCACGGCGTGCACCTCAAGGACTTCGTCAGCGAAGGTGCGTTCGCGGAGGGCTGCATCCTCGGCGCGGGCAAGCTCGATCTCGACGCGGTGTTTCGCGCGCTGCGCGAGATCGAGTTCCGCGGCGCGCTCTCGCTCGAGTACGAGCGCAGTCCCGAGAACGTCGTGCCAGGTCTCGTCGCGTGTCTGCGCGCCGCGTCGGAGGCGGCGGAGCGCGTTTCGCGCAGCTGAGCTCGGGCCTCAGGCCGCCCGCTGCGTGCGCCAACGCGCGAGGGCGGCGCGCGTCGCCGCGAGCCTCAGCGCCGAGTCGGCGTCGAGCGCTTCTCTCGGCAGCGCGGCGATGCCGAAGGTCAGCGCGAGGGCGATCGGCTCGCGCTGGCCATCCTTCACCAGCGCGATCGTGGAGAGTTCGTCACGCAGCTGCTCGAAGCGGCGCGCGAGGTCGGGATGATCGGCATCGACGAGGCCCATCGCGAAGGCGTCGGCGTGCACGCGACCCAACAAGTCGGTCGTGCGGAAGCGGTCCTCGATCATGCGCGCGAGCCAGCGTGTGAGCGCGCTCGCGAACGCCTCGCCGTGTGTTTGCCGGATCTCGTGCAGCGATGTGAGCTCGATGCGCACGACGCTGAGCGGCCGCTGTGCCGCGCGCGCTCGCTCGCAGGACGCGGCGAGGCAGCGCGCGAATGCGGCTTCATGCAGCGCGCCGCTCGCGGGGGTCGCGAATCGCGAGGCGCGCGAGGCTGCGCCGGCGGCGCGCGGCGAGCGTGCTCGCGACGCCTGCAGAGCTCACGATCGCGAGGTCGGGTGTGAGTGCCAGCAGCGAGAGTTCGCCGCGATGGCTCGCGAATCCGCCGAGCGCCGCGGCGAAGGCGCAGGCGCGCGGGTCGCCGCGCACGGACAGCGCCGCGAGCGCCAGCACCACGAGCGCGAGTGCGTGTCGCGCGTCGACAAGCGAGAGCGCAGCTCGCACGGCGAGCAGGAGCACGCCGACGAGCGCGAGCGCGAGCAGCAGCGCTCCCAGGAACTCGACGATCGGCCGCGGGCGCTCGTGAACGCCCTCGAGTCGCGCCGCGAGCGCGACGCCGCCGACGACCGGGAGCAGCAAAGCGAGGCGCGCGAGCGCGGTTCCCGCGTTGCTCGCGGGCATCCGCGAGCACGAGCGGAAGCGTGAGCAGCGCGACGATCGTGAGGTGCGCCATGCCCCGGCGCGGCGCCGCCATCGCGACCAGCTCGTCTTCCGGCGCGCCGAGCACGAAACGCTTCAGCGCGAGCCGCGCGCGCGCCGGCCAGGCGCGCACGCGCAGCGGCGCACCGAGTGCGAACTCGTAGGGCGCGATCGCAGCGAACGCGGGCGGCACCATCCGCGATTTCTCGGCGCTGCGGCCCGCGGGCTTGATCGCGTTGCGTGTAGGCTGCGCGCGCTCGGGAGGGGTGCGCGTGAAGAGAATCCTCGGCGTGTTCGGGCTCCTGCTGCTCGCGGCGGCAGGCCTCGTGTTCGCGGGCGGCGAAGGCTGGCTCGGCGACACCGAGACGCCCGGCACGATTCGCGGGCCGGCACGAAGTGCGACTCGCGTCGCGAACGAAGCGAGCACGCAGCTTCTCGCCGCACGCGCGCTCGCCGTGGACGCGCCGAAGCAGGTTCTGTTCGGCGACCTGCACGTGCACACCTCGTTCTCGTTCGACGCATTCATGCTCAGCCTGCCCGCCGCGGTCGGGGAGGGCGCGCATCCGCCCGCCGATGCTTGCGACTTCGCGCGCCACTGCTCGGCGCTCGACTTCTGGTCGATCAACGACCACGCCGAGGGCCTGACGAGCGCGAACTGGCTCGACACGGTCGAGTCCGTGCGCCAGTGCAACGCCGTCGCGGGCGACGCGACGAATCCCGACACCGTCGCGTTCCTCGGCTGGGAGTGGACGCAGATCGGCGCCACGCCCGCCGACCACTTCGGGCACAAGAACATCGTGCTGCGGGGCCTCGACGACGCCGACGTGCCCGCGCGCCCGATCGCGGCCGGCGGCGCGGCTCTCCGGATCCGCGAGAGCGGCGGCCCCAACTTCTTCGTGCGGGCTTACGCCTCGCTGCTGGGCGGCCACGAGCGCTACCGCGATCTGGCCCGCTACTTCGCGGAGCGCGATCCCACGCAGCGCTGCGCCGAGGGCGTGCCGGTGCGCGAGCTGCCCGCCGACTGCCTCGAAGTGGCGGAAACACCAGCGGTGCTGTTCGACAAGCTCGACGACTGGGGCGTCGACTCGTTCGTGATCCCGCACGGGACGACGTGGGGCATGTACACGCCGCCGGGCTCGACGTGGGACAAGCAGCTCGCGGGGCGCATGCAAGACGACGATCGCCAGACTCTGCTCGAGGTGTTCTCGGGCCACGGCGACTCCGAGCAGTACCGCGACTTCCGCGACGTCGAATTCGACGCCGAGGGGAAGCCGTCGTGTCCGCCGCCGCAGCCCGACTACTTGCCCTCGTGCTGGCGCGCGGGCGAGATCATTCGCGAGCGCTGCCTCGCAGAGAACACGAGCGCCGAGGAGTGCGACGAGCGCGCCGCGCGCACGCGGCAGCTGGCGGCGGACGCAGGCGTGCCTGGGCATCTCGTCGTCGACGGCGAGAGCGCCGCGGATTGGCTCGATGCCGGGCAGTGCCGCGACTGCGATCAACCCGCGTTCAACTACCGGCCCGGCGGCAGCGCGCAGTACATCGCGGCGCTCGGCAGCTGGGACGACGAGGCGAAGCCGCCGCGCCGCTTCCGCTTCGGCTTCGTCGCCGCGAGCGACAACCACTTCGCGCGCCCCGGCACGGGCTTCAAGCAGAAGAACCGGCGAGGCAACACCGAGTCGAACGGCGAGCCGGCGACCGGCCTGCTCGCACGCTGGCAGAGTGCGCAGCAGATGCCGCCGTCGTCGCAGCCGCGCCCCTTCGATCCCGCGCAGTTCTCAGGCTTTCAGCTGACCGAGACCGAGCGGCAGGGCTCGTTCTTCATGATGGGCGGGCTCACCGCGGTACACGCGAGCGGGCGCGATCGCGACTCGATCTGGAGCGCGTTCGAGCGACGCGAGGTGTACGGCACCACCGGTCAGCGCACGCTGCTCTGGTTCGATCTCGTGAACGCGCCCGGCGGCCCGGCGCCGATGGGCGCGCAGCTCGCACTGTCGGAGGCGCCGGTGTTTCGCGTGCGCGCGCAGGGTGCGTTCGAGCAGCAGCCGGGCTGCCCCGACGAGTCGTCTCGTGCGCTCGGCCCCGACGGAATCGAGCGGCTGTGCAAAGGCGAGTGCCACAACCCGAGCGACGTGCGCCGCCCGATCACACGCATCGAGATCGTGCGCATTCGCCCGCAGCAAGCGCCCGGCGAAGCCATCGCGGAGCTGATCGACGATCCGTTCCTCGTGCACGCCTGCGCGCCCGACAGCGCGGGCTGCACCTTCGAGTTCACCGACGCGGAGTTCCCGACGCTCGGCCGCGAGGCGCTCTACTACGCGCGCGTTTACGAAGCGCCGGATCGAGCGATCAACGCCGGCGGGATTCAGTGCGAGCGCGATGAAGCGGGCAACTGCGTGAAGGCGCAGCTGTGCCCCGGTGCAGGCGGAGTCGCCGACGACTGCCTCGCCGAGCGTGAGCCGCGCGCGTGGTCGTCACCGATCTACTTGAATTGGCGCGCGCCGGCGGGCCAGCCCGCTGCAACGGCGGTGGCTTCGCGTGAGTGACGCCTAGTCAGCGCCTGAACTGAGCGTTTTCCCCCTTCCGCGGCGCGAGAGCAGCGTTCAGAATGCGCACCCTTTGGGGCGCGCGTCGCGTGCGCGCCCGAGTTGGTGCCAGCTCACACAGGAGACTCTGCATGTTCGCGCCCATCACCCCCGTGCGCGCGCTCGCCGCGCTCGCGCTGACCCTCTCGCTCGCGATTCCGCTCGCCGCGCAAGAAGAGGCCGCGCCCGCCGAGGCGCCCGCCGCGGAAGAGGCCGCGCCCGACTACGGCGTGGAAGAGATCACGATCACGGCGACGCGCCGCACGCAGAGCGTGCAGGAAGTGCCGATCGCGGTCACCGCGATCACGGCCGAAGGCCTTGAGGCGCGCGGCATCGCCGACGTGAAGGACCTCCAGCAAGTCGCGCCGAGTCTCGTGATCACCTCGTCGAACAGCAGCACGAACGGCGGCGTGATCCGCATCCGCGGCGTCGGCACCTCGGGCAACAATCCCGGCCTCGAGTCCGCGGTGGGCTAGTTCATCGACGGCGTCTACCGCAGCCGCGCCGGTCTCGCGCTGCAGGACCTGATCGATGTCGAGCGCGTCGAGATTCTGCGCGGCCCGCAGGGCACGCTGTTCGGCAAGAACACCTCCGCGGGCCTCGTGCACGTCATCACGAAGCGCCCCGAGTTCGATTGGGACGGCCACGTGCAGGCGACCGTCGGCAACTACGACATGCGCAAGGTTCAGGGCAGCGTGACGGGTCCGGTCTTCGAGGAGAAGCTCGCCTTCCGCCTCGCCGGGATTTACCACCTGCGCGACGGCTTCTACGACGACATCGACACGAGCGACACCTTCGAGGACCGCGATCGCTGGTCGCTCAAGGGCCAGCTGCTGTTCGCGCCGACCGAGAGCTTCGACGTTCGCTTCATCGCGGACTACACGAAGATGCGCGAGCACTGCTGCCCCGCGGTGCAGACGCTCGTGGGAGCGAACGGCGTCCTGCTGCAGAGCGACCCGAGCGCGGGCCTCGACGCGAGCTTCCCGGGTGCGGTCGTCACGACCACGGATCGAGATCTCCGGCCGGAGTCCGGGGGGAACCTCAAGGTGGGGACCAACTCGGATCCCTTCGAGTTCGTCGACGATTGGGGCCTGTCGGCGGAAGCGAACTGGGATCTCGACGTGGTGAAAGTGAAATCGATCCTCGCGCACCGTCAGTCCGACATCTCGCGCGGGCAGGACATCGACTTCACCAACGTCGACGTGCTCGCACCCGGCGACACCAACGAGAAGTGGAAGAACTGGAGCCTCGAGTTTCAGGTGGGCGGGACTGTCGAAGCGCTGCTCAACGTCGATTGGTTGGTCGGTTGGTACGGGTACTCCGAGGATCTGCGGAACTCGGGCGAGGTGAAGGTCGCGAGCGCCGCTGGCCGGTACATCGAGCTCCAGGTTTATCGCGCCGGGGTCCCACAGATCTTCGACTTCGAGAGTCGTTTCAACGCTGGCGAAGGGCGCGAGTCGGTCTTCAGCCAAGACACCAAGGGCTGGTCGCTCTTCACTCACAACATCTTTCACCCGGCCGATCGACTCACCTTCACGATCGGCGCGCGCTACGGCTGGGAGCGCAAGGAGGGCTCGGCCATCCACGGGAGCGCCGCGCCCGGGCAGCTCGCGAGCGCTCCGTTCTGCGACCGCGTGACCACGTTCGGACCCACGCCGGCGGGCGGCGCATTCGCCCTCGCGCTGGCGACGTCGTTGCGGCAGAACCTCACGAACACGTGTGACAACTTCAGCTGGGAAGATTCGTTCGTGAGACGCAACTGGAGCGGCACCGTGCAGCTCGGTTACGCGTTCACGGACGACATCAACTCGTACGTGAGCGTCTCGCGCGGCTACAAGGCGGGCGGCTTC
Source organism: Deltaproteobacteria bacterium (assembly GCA_016875395.1). Taxonomy (NCBI): domain Bacteria; kingdom Pseudomonadati; phylum Myxococcota; class Myxococcia; species Deltaproteobacteria bacterium. The sequence continues at coordinate 160,791 of VGRF01000005.1, forward strand.
AACCTCGATGGTGACGCGTTCAACTGCGCGGTCGTCGACATCGCGCGCAACGCGCAACCGACTGCCACCGCGGTCCTCTCGGGGTCGGCGCAGCACGGCGTATGGTGCGAGCCGGAGAACAACACGAAGTTCGGCCCCGAGGAATCGCTGAACTACGAGCTCGGCCTGAAGTCGCAGCTGTTCGACGGACGGATCACAGCGAACCTCGCGCTCTTCTGGACCGACTTCGAAGACTTCCAGCTCAACACCTTCACGGGGCTCGGCTTCATCATCAGCAACATCAACAAGGTCCGTTCCCGCGGCGTCGAGCTCGAGGTCAGCGCGTATCCGATCGAGGGCATGATCGCGACGGCGTCTGTGACCTTCGCGGACACCCGCTACGGCAACCTCGGTCCGGAGGGGTGCTTCGAGACGCAGTACCCCGATCTGTCGGTCAATCGCTGCCCGAACAACGTCGGCACGGGCGGCCTCGATACGCTGCCGTTCCCGCCGGGGGGCACGGGAAACTTCTTCCCGAGCGACAACCTCGCCGACGGCAGCCGCATCCCGCAGGCGTCCGACTGGACCGCGAGCTTCAGCCTCGCGTACCAGCACCCGCTCTTCGACACCGGCTGGTCGTGGTATGGCGGCGGCAACCTCTACTACCGCGGCGACTACTCCTCGAGCTCGGACCTCGACCCGCGCAAGGCGGTCGACGCCTACGTGAAGCTGAACCTCCAGGCTGGTTTCCGCTCGCCGGGCGAGCGCTTCGACATCCAGCTGTGGGCGAACAACGTGACGGACGAGATCACCACGATCGGCTACTTCGACTCCGTGTTCCAAGGCGGCAGCATCAGCGCGTTCCGCCAGGCGCCGCGCATGTACGGCGTGACGGCGACGTACAACTTCGGCGCGGAGTAAACCCGCACGCTTCAACGCGGAGGCCGGCGATCGCGCACGCGGTCGCCGGCCTCTCGCATTTCGGCACGCGCGCGTGGCACGCTCCGCGCGCTCGGAGGAGCCATGAAGAAGCTGGGCACTGCGCTCGCAGCGTTGTTGTTACTGGCGGGCGCCGCTTACCTCGTCACGAGCGAGGCCGGCCGTGGGCGCTTCGGCGCGCACGAGGAGCCGGGCACACCCCGCACGACTGCGCGCAGCTTTGCGCCCGCAGCTGCCGGCGCGAAGCAGATCCTGTACGGCGACCTGCACGTGCACACCACGTTCTCCGACGACGCATTCAGCTTCAGCTTGCCGGCGCTCGGCGGCGAAGGCGCGCATCCCCCGGCGGACGCGTGCGACTTCGCGCGCTTCTGCTCGGCGCTCGACTTCTGGTCGATCAACGACCACGCGGAGCGCCTCACGCCGCGGCATTGGAGCGAGATCGTCGAGTCCGTGCGGCAGTGCAACGCGGTGACCGACGAGGCGAATCCGGACACGGTCGCGTTTCTCGGCTGGGAGTGGACGCAGATCGGCGACACGCCCGAGAACCACTACGGCCACAAGAACGTCGTGCTCGCGCACACGGACGACGCGCGCATTCCCGCGCGTCCGATCGGCGCCGAGCGCCCTGCGACGCGCAACTTGGTGGCCGTGCCGGTGCTCGGACGCGGCTTCATCGCGTTGACCGAAGGCGGTCGGTACCACGACTTCGCGCGGTTCCAGGCCGACAGCGACGCGGCGCCGATCTGCGCGAAGGGGGTGCCCGCGCGCGATCTCTCGAAGGACTGCATCGAGCTCGCGGCCACGCCCGCAGAGCTGTTCGCGAAGCTCGACGACTGGGGCCACGACTCGATCGTGATCCCGCACGGCACCACGTGGGGCATGTACACGCCGATGGGATCGGCGTGGGACAAGCAGCTGGTGGGCGACATGCACGACGAGGATCGCCAGACGCTGATCGAGGTGATGTCGGGCCACGGCGACAGCGAGGTCTATCGCGACTGGGAAGACATCGCGTGGGACGCGGACGGCAAGCCCGTGTGCCCCGCGCCGAAGCCTGATTACTTGCCGTCGTGCTGGCGCGCGGGTGAGATCATTCGTGAGCGCTGCGCCGTAGTGGGCGAAAGTGCCGAGGAGTGCGAGGCGCGCGCAGTCCAAGCGCGCGCGAACTACGTCGCGATCGGGCTGCCCGGGCACCTCAGCGTGCCCGGCGCGCGCGCCGAGGACTGGCTCGACTCGGGGCAGTGCCGCGACTGCAAGACGCCCGCGTTCAACTACCGCCCGCGCGGCGCGATGCAGTACATCTTCGCGCTCGGCAACTTCGACGGCGGCGGCGCGCCACGCCGCTTCCGCTTCGGCGTGATGGCCGCGAGCGACAACCACTTCGCGCGGCCGGGCACGGGCTACAAGCCGCTGCGCGAAGGCCACAGCGAATCGATGAATCGCGCGGCGCTGCCGGCCGCGGACAGCCCGATCGCGCGCACCATGGCGCCGCCCCCGGTTGAGCCGCAGCCGCGCTCGGTGAAGGAGCTGCCGCCGGGACTCTCGGGCTTCCAGCTGTTCGAGACCGAGCGCCAGCAGTCGTACCTGACAACCGGCGGCCTCACCGCGGTGCACGCCGACGGCCGCGACCGCGGCGCGATCTGGCGCGCGCTCCAGCGCCGCGAGGTCTACGGCACGAGCGGCCACCGCATGCAGCTCTGGTTCGACCTCGTGAATCCGCCCGGCGCAGAACCGGGCGAGACGCTGCCGATGGGCAGCGAGGTCGCGATGAGCGAAGCGCCCACGTTCCAAGTGCGCGCGCTCGGCTCCTTCGAGCAGAAGCCCGGCTGCCCCGACGAGAGCGTGGATGCGCTCGGTCCGGGCGACGTGCAGCGCATTTGCCGCGGCGAGTGCCACAACCCGAGCGACGTGCGGCGCCCGATCACGCGCATCGAGATCGTGCGCATTCGGCCCCAACGAGTCGCTGGGGAGAACATCGCGCAGCTGATCGAGGACGCGTGGATGACGGTCCCGTGTTCTCCAAGCTCGGAAGGTTGCACTGTGACACTGAGCGATCCCGAGTTCGCGAGCGCGGGCCGCGAGACGCTCTACTACGCGCGCGCCTTCGAGGCGCCCATCGACACCGTGAACGCTGGCGGCGTGCGCTGCGAGCGCGACGCGAACGGCAACTGCACGAGCGTGAACCTGTGTGCGCGCAACGACCCGAGCGAGCACTGCCTCACGCCCGAGGAGCCGCGCGCGTGGTCGTCTCCGATCTGGGTCATGCCCGCAGCGCCGCCCGCGACCGCGGAGGCGGTCGCAGCGCGCTGAGTCCGTAACGACTCGAACGAGGAGCCCCGATGAGCGCGATTCTCTACGACGTGACTGATGGCATCGCGACGATCACGATCAACCGCCCCGAGAAGCGCAACGCGATGTCGTTCGTGGTGCTGGGCGAGTTCATCGAGGCGACGAAGCGCGCGGGCACGGACGACGCCGCGCGCGTCGTGATCGTGACCGGCGCGGGCGGCGCGTTCTGCGCGGGCACCGATCTCTCGGATCTGGCGAGCCGCCCTCCCGAGAACCGTGGCCTGCGCGGCCGCGCGGACGAGACCGATCGCTGGTGGCCGCTCGTGACATGCCCGAAGCCCGTGATCGCGGCAGTCGACGGCGCGGCGGTCGGCATGGGCGCGGAGTTCACGAGCCAGTGCGACGTGCGCATCGCTTCGACTCGCGCGCGCTTCGCCTGGAACTTCGCGCATCGCGGCCTCGTGCCCGACACGGGCGCCGGGACGTGGATCCTGCCGCGCTTGTTAGGGCACTCGCGCGCGCTCGAGCTGCTCTACTCGGGCCGCTTCGTGGACGCGCAGGAGGCGCTCGCGATCGGCTACGTGCTGAAGGTCGTGGAGCCCGAGAAGCTGCTGGACGAGGCGCGCTCGCTGGCGGTGAGCTTTCTCGCGGGCTCGCCGCTCTCGCACCGGCTACTGAAGGACCTCGTCTATCAGGGCGAGTCGCGCGACTTCGGCGCGCACATGGATGCGCACACCGGCGCGATGAAGACGTGCTTTTCGTCCGATGACCACCGCGAGGGCGTCGCGTCGTTCCTCGAGCGCCGGCCCGCGAAGTTCACGGGGCGCTAGGTCTGCATCGGTCGGGGATGTCCCGGGGCGCTTCGTAGTGCGCAGTTCGAGGTGCTGCGTGGCAGCGCCCCGGTTTCCTTGTGCTTCGCTCGCCTCCGCAGACTCCGGCTCGCTGCGCGCCGCGCCACGCATCGAGCACGAACCTGCAGGGCGCTCGCGGCTTGCGGTTCACATCGAGCCCGCGTTTCGTCGTCATTGGCGCAGCGGCGGCGCGGGTCGCCGCTTCGCTTCTTCCTTCGCTCGGGATCACGCGCTGCGGTAGAAAGCGCGCTTCGCACTCGGAGACCCCATGGACCTCGCCTCGCTGCTCACCGGCCCGCTGTTCGCGGGCGCGCTCGACCTTGCGCTGCTCGTCGGGCGCGTCGCGATCGGCGTGTGCTTCGTGATTCACGCGCTCGGCAAGCTCGGGCTCGTGGGCACGGGCAACATGCAGGGCTTCACGGACTGGCTGCGCAGCCTCGGCGTGCCGATGCCCGAGCTCAACGCGCGCATGGCGATGCTCTCCGAGCTGCTCGGCGGCAGCGCGCTCGCGCTCGGCCTGATGACTCGCCCAGCGTGCGCGGTGCTGATCGGCACGATGGCCGTCGCGGGCGTGCTCGGGCACAAAGGCGCGGGCTACCTGATCACGAACAACCCGCCCGGCGCCGAGTACACGATCAACCTCGCGGTGATCTGCGCGATGTTCTTCCTGCTCGGCCCCGGCGCGTACTCGCTCGACGCGCTGCTGTTCTGAGCCTTCGATGCGACTCGCGAACAAGATCGCCCTGATCACTGGCGCGGCGCGCGGAACGGGTGAGCAGACCGCGCGACTGTTCGCGGCGGAGGGAGCGCGCGTCGTGATCGGCGACGTGCTCGAGGCCGAGGGGCGCGCGGTGGCGCAGTCGCTCGGGGCGGCAGCGCACTTCGTGAAGCTCGACGTCACGAGCGAGGCGAGCTGGGCGGGCGCGGTGGAGGAGACGCGCGCTCGCTTCGGCGGGCTGAACGTGCTCGTGAACAACGCGGGCCTCTTGCACCGCGCGCCGCTGGAGGAGACGAGCGTCGATACGTACGAGCGCTTGTTTCGCGTGAACCAGCTGGGCCCGTTCCTCGGCATCAAGGCCGTTACGCCCGCGCTGAAGGCCGCAGGCGGCGGCTCGATCGTGAACATCTCCTCGATCGACGGCCTCATGGCCCACAACAACCTCGTCGCCTACGCCTCGACCAAGTGGGCGCTGCGCGGCATCACGCGCGTCGCGGCGCTCGAGCTCGGCGTGCACGGCATCCGCGTCAACGCGGTGTGCCCCGAGGTCGGTGGCCCCGCGATGCGCGCGCCCTACGTGCCCGCGGGCATCGACCCCGAGAAGATTCTCGCGATCGCGCACGAAATCATTCCGTACAACCGCAAGCGCGAGCCCGTCGAGCTGATCCGCGATGTCGCGCGCATGGTGCTGTTCCTCGCGTCGGACGAGTCGCTCTCGTGCACCGGGGCGGACTACGCGGTGGATGCGGGCGGCAGCGCCGGCGTGCGCACCAAGTACTGAGCGGGAGGCGACGTTGCTTCGCACAGGAATTCGCGCGCTCTCCGAGATTCCGCGTTTCGACGAGGAGTGCGACGTGCTCGTCGTCGGCCTCGGCTGCGCGGGCGCGAGCGCGGCGATCGAGGGGCGCGAGGGCGGCGCCGACGTGATCGCGCTCGAGCGCTCGAGCGGCGGCGGCGGCACCTCCGCGATGTCGGGCGGCGTGCTCTATCTCGGCGGCGGCACCAAGCTGCAGCGCGCGTGCGGCTTCGAGGATTCGCCCGAGGAGATGTTCAAGTACTTGATGGCTTCGGTCGGCAAGTCGCCCGACGAGGCGAAGATCCGCCCCTACTGCGAAGAGAGCCCTGCGCACTACGACTGGATCTGCGCGCAGGGCGTGCCGTTCAAGGAGACGTTCTATTACGGCTGCTCGGGTGAGCCGCCGACCGACGACGGCCTCGTGTGGTCCGGGTCGGAGAAGACGCACCCGTTCAAGGATCTCGCAAAGCCGGCGCCGCGTGGCCACGTGCCGAAGCATCCGCACCAGACCGGCCACGTGATCATGAAGCACATGATCGCGAGCGCTCGCGCGCGCGGCGCGCGGATCCAGGGCGACTCGCGCGTGACGGCGCTCGTGCTCGCGGCGGATGGCGCGGTCGTGGGCGCGGTCGCCGAGAGCTACGGCAAGGAGCGCACGCTGCGCGCGCGCGGCGGCGTGGTGATCGCGACGGGCGGCTTCGTGCTGAACGACGAGATGCTGCGCACGTGGGTGCCCGACGGCCTGCGCTGCTCGATGCGCGTCGCGGCCGACGGCGACGACGGCAGCGGCATTCGCCTCGGCATGGCGGCGGGCGCCGACGTCGCGCACATGGACAAGGCCTCGGTCTCGCTGCCGGTCACGCAGCCGTGGGGTCTCAAGCGCGGCGTGATCGTCAACGCGCAGGGCCAGCGCTTCATCAACGAGGACACCTATTACGGACGGCTGGGTGAGTGGGCGCTCTTCCACCACGGCGGCCGCGCGTGGATGATCGTCGACGACGAGATCTTCGAGAAGAACGAGTACCCGAACACCGGCAACGTCGCGGCGGCGGGCGAGACGATCGCGGAGCTCGAAGCCGAGCTCGGCTTCGCGAAGGGCACGCTCGAGCGCACCGTCGCGCTCTACAACGAGTACGCCGCGAGAGGCGAGGATCCGCTGTTCGGGAAGCAGGCGGAGTGGCTGAAACCGCTCACGAAGCCGCCCTTCGGCGCGCTGCACTGCTCCACCGAGAACTGTCTCTACGCGGTGTTCACGCTCGGCGGACTCGTCACGGACGCCGAGGGACGCGTGCTCGATCCGGGCCGCCGCGTCATCGCCGGCCTCTACGCCGCCGGCCGCGCGAGCGCGGGCATCGCGGTGGGCAGCTACTCGAGCGGCCTGTCATTAGGGGACGGCACGTTCTTCGGGCGACGCGCGGGCAGGGCGGCGGCGAAGGGGCGGTGAGATCAGCGCATGGGCCGGCGCGCGAATGGGCCAGGCCCGCGGCTCGTGTGCCAGATCGCAAGGACCTCGATTCGCCTCCGTGCCTCGTCGACCCGGTAGTAAACGAAGTACCCCGCGCGAGGCAGAAGCACTCGCCGCACTCCACGCAAGTGGGGTTGAGCGCGCTGGCCGATGCTCGGGTGGTCCGTGATCAGGCGCAGCGCAACCGTCAGCTCGACGCGAAACGCGTGCGGAGCCGCGCGCCGATTGCGTCGCTACCACCCGGAGATTCGGCGGAGCTCGACTCGTGCGCGCGGAGTGAAGGCGAAGCCGAAGGGTCGCTCACTTGATTCGTTCAAGTTCCCGCATCACCGCGGGACCGTCGATCAGCCGCCCCTCGTCCGCCTCACGAACGGACAGAAGCAGCAGCTGTTCTTGCTCTGGGGTGAGCTCAAATGCGCTCTCGTCGGCGAGGCCAACGACTACCTCGGCGCCGTCGCAGAGTTGTTCGCCCTCGACGACGATCTTGCCGGCCTTCACCTTGCCTTTGACGAAGCGCATGCCCGCGAACCTATCCCCGCCCCGCGCCCCCGTCGACGACGAACATCGTCAAAGTGCGTCCGCTCGCGTTCGTTTCGCTCAGAGCAGCGCGTCGAGCGCTGCGAGCGCGTCCGCGAGATCGCTCTTCACGAGCACGCCGCGAATGCCGAGCGCCTCGGCGGCGGCGACGTTGCTCGCCGCGTCGTCGAGGAACAGGCACTCCTCGGGCGCGACCTCACCTAACAACGCGAGCGTGTGCTGGAAGATCGCGGGGTTCGGCTTGCGCATGCGCACCTCGCTCGAGTCGACGATCACCTGAAAAAGCTCGCCTGTGGGGAGCATTTTCCGCCACGACTCGCGGAACTCCACGATGTTGTTCGTGACGAGCGCGGTGCGATAGCCGCGTTCCACCACGGCGCGCGCGCGCGCGACCATCGCGTCGTAGGCGCCGCGCGGGCCGTTCGCCATCGACGCGAAGAGCTTGAACGGATCCGCGTCGACGCCCTCCGCACGCCCGAGCTCGAGGATCGCGTTGCGTGCATCCATCAGCGCGATCTCGCCGCGTTCGAGGCGATGCCACGGGTGGTCCGTGTCTTCGTGATACGGCCCGAACACCAGCTCGAGCACGCGCTCGGGGCTCGCGCCGATCTGCGCGCCGTAGCTCCTCGCACCGTCGAAGGGGCTCGGCGTGAAGACGCCGCCGAAGTCGAAGAGCACTGCGCGCGTGCGGGTGGTCATGAGGCGCGAGGCGCGCCTGCGCAGCGGCTCCGGCGGGCGGAAGCCCGGTCGTCGCGCGCGGGTTGCTCGGCGGATGCTGCGGGCGGCGCTGCGCGCCGCCGCTGATCCGCTCGTCTCGGTGTGGCGTGGGGTGCGCGGGTTCGCTCGTGCGGGCGTGGCTGGCAGCGCGTCACAGCGGCTTCAGCTCCGCCACTTCCGCCATCACCTCGAGCGCGCGCTCCTGCTCCGTGTGCAGCGTGAGCCCCGTCAGGCCCTCGAGGTCGCGCCACGCGCGGAAGCGCTCGCGGATGCGTGCGGGCGGCCCGATCAGCGCGCCCTGATCCACGTACTCGTCGGGCACCGCGGCGAACGCCTCGGCCTTCTTGCCCGCGAGGAAAAGCTCCTGAATCCGCTCCGCCGCCTCGGGAAAGCCGCGCAGCTTCATAATCTCCTTGTGGAAGTTCTTGCTCTTCGCGCCCATGCCGCCGACGTAGAGGCCGATGAACGGCTTCTGCTTGTCGATCGCGCCGCGCACGTCGTCGGTCACGTTGACCTGGCAGCCGCCCTGGATCTCGAAGCCGCGCCCGAGTCCTTTGCCGCCGCCCGCCTTCGCGAAGCCGTTCTCGAGCCACGGCTTGAAGATCTGCTTCGTCTCCGGGTTGTATCCCATCGGCAGCCAGCCATCGGCGAGCTCAGCTGTTAGGGCGACGTTCGCAGGCTGGCCGGTGCCGAGAAAAATCTTCGTCGCCGGGTCGGTGTGCAGCACGCTCTTCAGCGGCTTGCCGAGGCCCGACGAACCGGGGCCGCGATACGGCAGCTGAATCTCGGGGCCGTCGTGCGACACGGGTCCCTCGCGCCGTAACACCTTGCGCACGATCTCCACGTAGTCGCGCAGCCGCGCGTTCGGCTTGCCCCACGGCGTGCCGTACCAGCCCTCGACGATCTGCGGACCCGAGAGACCGAGGCCGATGATCACGCGGCCTCCTCCCGCGAGCTGATCGACCGTCGCCATCGCGAGCGCCGTCGCGGCCGGCGTGCGCGCCGCGGTCTGGATCACCGCCGTGCCGAGGCGGATGCGCTTCGTGTGTGCGGCGATGTAGGCGAGCGGCGTGATCGCGTCCTGCCCGTAGATCTCCGCCGTCCACACCGAGTCGAAGCCGAGCTGCTCGGCCTTCACGACGCGCTCGATGGGCACCTTCACCTGCGGGTTCGCCCACTGCAGTGCGAGTCCGAGCTTCACGTGCGCCTCCTTCGCGAGAGCGAGTGGGTAGCGCGCCGCGCAGTCGAAGCGATGCACGCGAGTTGACTCGCGCGCCGCCCCGGCGCGAGCATCGCGCCGATGTCCGCGCAGCCCACTGCGATGCTCGCGAACGAAGTGCCCGAGACGCGCTTCGGCACGTGGTTCCAGGGCACCGAGATCTGGCGGCGCTACGTCGTCGCGGAGACGCTCGCAGTGCTGGCCGAGCTCGCGCCGCAGCGCGAGCGCTTCGCGCGCGTGCTCGACGCCGGCTGCGGCCACGGCTTCGCGCTCGCGAGCCTCGACGAGCGTTTTGCGCCCGAGGAGATCGTGGCGCTCGATGCGGATGCGAGCGTGCTGGCGCGCGCCGCGACCGAAGCGGCGCGCTGCCGTGCGAAGGTGGACGTGCGCACGGGCGATGTCGCGGCGCTCGCGTTCGTGGATGGGAGCATCGATCTCGTGCTCTGCCACCAGACCCTCCACCACACGCAGCGCCAGCAAGAAGCGCTCGCCGAGCTGCACCGCGTGCTGCGCCCCGGTGGAGTGCTGCTGCTAGCCGAGTCGTGCCGCGCGTTCGTGCGGCGCCTCTGGGTGCGCGCGTTGTTCCGCCACGCGATGCACGCGCAGCACGGCGCGGACGAATACGTCGCGCTCGTACGCGACGCGGGCTTCGAGCTGCTCGCGCACGCGACGCCGGATCCCTGGTGGTCGCTGCGCGATCTCGGCGCGCGCGACTGGTTGTTGGGACGCACAGCGCGGACGTCCGCCGAGCACACGCTTGTGTGCATCGCCGCGCGCAGGCCGGCTTGATGCTGCGCTTCCTGCGCTTCTTGCTGCGGGGCGCCCTCGCGCTCGTCGTCGTGCTCGGGCTCGGCGCGCTCGGCTTCGCCGCGTGGTTCGCGCTGCGCAGCGCTGGCTACGAGCAGCGCGACGACGAGGTTGCGCTCGCGAGCAAGCAGCGCGAGCTCGCGTGGATGCAGGAGCACGCCGGCGGGAGTGCCGCGCGGCCGAACATCGTGCTGATCCTGTTCGACGATCTCGGCTACGCCGACCTCGGCGCCTACGGCAGCCGTGCGCTCGCAACGCCGCGCATCGACGCGCTCGCCGCCGAGAGTGCGGTGTTCGAGTCCTTCTACGCGCCCGCGCCCTACTGCACGCCCTCGCGCGCCGGCTTCCTCACCGGCCGCTGGCCGATTCGCACGACGCTCACGCACATCCTGTTTCCCGAGGACCACGCGATTCAGCACCTGCACCGCGTCAACGGGCGCTCGATCCGCTTGCCCGCGGACGAGATTCTCTTGCCGGAGGCGCTGAAGGCCGCTGGCTACGCGACGGCGATGGTGGGCAAGTGGCACCTCGGCGACGAAGCGCCCGGTCGGCCTAATGACTTCGGCTTCGACCACTACTTCGGCGTCCTGCACAGCAACGACATGACGCCGCTGCCGCTCTGGCGGAACCGCGAGGTCGCCGAGCCCGATCCCGTCGATCAGCGCTTTCTCACGCCGCGCTACACGGACGAAGCGATCGCGTGGATCGAGCAGCAGCGCGCGCCGTTCTTCCTGCACTTCGCGCACAACTTCCCGCACATCCCCCTCTTCGCGACACCGGAGCAGCAGGGCAAGAGCGACGCCGGGCTATACGGCGACGTGATCGCCGACCTCGACGCGAGCGTGGGTGGGCTCGTCGACGCGCTCGCGCGCATGGGCAAGGCGCAGAACACGCTCGTGCTGATCACGAGCGACAACGGCCCGTGGTACGAGGGCAGCCCCGGCAGCGCGCGCGGGCGCAAGAACGACACGTTCGAGGGCGGCATGCGCGTGCCCTTCATCGCGTGGTGGCCGGGGCAGATCGCGCCGCAGCGCGTCGCTGCGCCCGCCGCGGGCATCGACGTGCTGCCCACGGCGCTCGCACTCGCGGGCGTGCCGCTCCCGCGCGACCGCGCGATCGACGGCCGCGACCTAACAAGCACGCTGCTGCGCGGCGAGGCGCTCCCCGACGCACCCGTCCTCTACTACTCGGACCGCGTGCTCGAAGCCGTGCGCCTCGGGCCGTGGAAGCTGCACGCGCGCCACGGCGTCTACGGCGGCGGCGCCTGGTCGTTCCCGCTCGTGCCCCGCGTACCGCAGGGCCCGTGGCTGTTCGACCTGCGCCGCGACCCCGACGAGTCCTATGACGTGCACGCGCGATTCCCTGATGACTTCGCGCGGCTCGATGCGGTGCGCGAGAAGTGGGAACGCGAGATCGAGGCGAACCCGCGCGGGTGGAAGAAGCGCTGATCGCTCAGCGCGCCGGGGCGAGCGACTGGCGCATCTCGGTGCCGACCGCGACGAAGCCGTACTTGGTGTAGAAGGGGCGGTTCCTCTCGGTGCTCTCGATCAGGTACAGCCCGGCCTCGGCGCAGCCTCGCGCGCGGGCGGCAGCGAGCATCGCCTCGACGAGCAGCCCACCGACATTCTTCCCGCGCGCGGCAGGATCGACGATCAGCTCCTCGAGCTGTGCGTACTCGCCGGCGTATCGAATCGCGAGGTTGTAGGAGACCGTCGCGACTCCGAGCAGCGCTCCACCTTCCTCGGCCACGTGGACTGCGCCGCGCTCGCCGCCGAGCAACCGGCGATACACGTCGCGCCAAGCGGGCGCGGCTGCTTGGCCGGTGAGCGACTCGATCAGCGCGAGGCAGCGCGCTTCGTCCGAGGCGGTCGCGGCGCGGATCACGACGGCCATGCGCTTCCTTTCTCCGCAGTGCGGGTCGCGCTCACGGCACGAGCACGATCTTCCCCACCGCCACTCGCCCTAACAGCTCGCCGAGCACTGCGCCCGCTTCCTCGAGCTTGCGCTCGAACGGCGCCACCGGCTTCAGCTCGCCGCGCGCGATCGCGGCGACGATCTCGCCGATCATTGCCCGGTTGCGCTCTGGATTGCGCGGAACCCAGCCGCCCCACTCGACGCCGACGAGCGTGCGGTTGTTCAGCAGCACGAGGTTCATCGGGATCTTCGCGATGCCGGCGGTGAAGCCGATCACGCAGTAGCGGCCGTCGAAGCCGAGCGCGCGAAGGGCCTGCTCCGCGACGGGGCCCCCCGTGACGTCGTAGACGACATCGAGGCCGCGGCCTTCGGTGAGCTCGCGCGCGCGCGTCTTCACGTCCTCGCCGGGATCGAGCGCGGCGAACGCGCCCGCGGCGAGCGCGAGCTTGCGCTTCTCGTCGCTCGATGCGACTGCGATCACGCGCGCGCCGAGCGAGCGCGCGACGTCGATCGCCGCGAGCCCGACGCCGCCGCCCGCGCCCGTCACGAGTACGGTCTCGCCGGCGGCGACGCGCGTGCGGATCTTCAGCGCGAACCACGCGGTGCCGTACACCTGCAAGAAGCTTGCGCCGCGCGCGAAGTCCACCGAGCCGGGCAGGCGCGTCAGCTGGCGCGACTTCGCGATGAGCGTGTCGGCGAACGCGCCCACGCCCGTCGAAGCGAACACGCGATCGCCGCGCGCGAATTCGCTGACGCCATCGCCTACCGCGTCGACGACACCCGCGCACTCGCCGCCTGGCGTGTAGGGCGGCTTCAGCGGGAACTGGTACTTGCCCGCGGCTGTTAGGGCGTCGACGAAGCTCGCGCCGGCAGCCTTCACGGCGACGCGGACCTCGCCGGGGCCGGGCGCGGGCGTGGGGAGCTCCTCGATCGCGAGGCGAAGGGCGGGGCCGAGCTCGTGGCAACGGATGGCTCTCATGCCGCGCACCGTAGGAGACCGAAGCGGGCGACGCGATTCGCCCGGCTCAGAGCGGCGGCACCGCCGCTGTGCCGAGCACGGCGCGCGCCGCGCCGCGCATCGCGCCTTCGAGGTAGCCCACGCCCGTGCAGTCGCCGGCTTCGCGCACGACGAAGCCCGCGGCGCGCAGCGAGGCGGCGAAACTCGAGTCGCCGCGCGCGCCTTGCGCCACGATCACGTGGTCTGCCGCAACGCGCTGTGCAGCTCCATCGCTCGCCGTGAAGGAGACGGCGTCCGCGGCGATGCGCAGATCCTTCGTACCCGCGAACAGCGCGACGCCGTGCTCGCGCAGCTCGGGGATGAGGCGCATGCGCAGCACCACGCTGAGCCAGCGCCCGAGCTGCGCGCTCTCCTCGATCACCGTCACGCTGCGGCCGCGCTCGGCGAGAAACTCCGCGAGCTCGAGGCCGACCAGCTCGCCGCCGAGGATCGCGATGCGCTTGCCGAGCGGCATCCACTGGCGCGTCGCGCGCCGCACGAGCTCCGGGCTCGCGGTCACGCCGGTCGCCGCGCCCACGCGCGTGGCGAGCCGCGTCGCGAGGCCAGTCTTGCGCTTCAGCGCGTCCGAGCTTTCGCCGAGCATCAGCGCGCGCAGGTCGTCCCCGCTGAGCACGTGATCCTGCTCCGCGCCAGGGATCGGCGGAAGCGCACGCACGGCGCCCGTCGCGACCACGACTTCGTCGGGCGCGAGCGTCCGTAACAACTCCGGCGTCGCCTCCGTGCGCAGCCGCACCTCGACGCGCGAGCGCGCCAGCTCGCGTTCGAGCCACGCGAGCAGGCGCTCGTTCGCTTCGTACGAGAGCGACGCGAAGCGCAGCGTGCCGCCGAGCCGATCGCTGCGCTCGAGCAGCACGACGCGATTGCCTTCCGCGTCGAGGCGCCGCGCCGCTTCCATGCCCGCCGGGCCGGCGCCGATCACGACGAAGCGCTTGCCCTTCGGCGCCGCTGCGCGCGTTTGCAGGTGGTCGAAGCCGAGCGCGGGATTGACCGCGCAGCGCGTCGGCTTGCGCAGGTAGATGTTGCTGACGCACGTGTAGCAGTAGATGCACGGGCGAATTTCTTCGGGTTTGCCCGCGGCGAGCTTGTTAGGGAGTTGCGGGTCGGCGAGCAGCTTGCGGCCCATCGCGAGTAAGTCGAAGGCGCCCGCGGCGATCAGCGCGTCCGCGCGCTCCGGCTCGACGCGACCCGAGGCGATCACGGGGATCCGCACGCGCGCCTTGATCGCGCTGGCGTTGGGAATGTTCAGCTCGGGCTGATGCGGGATGTTCGAGCCCGAGTGCAGCTTCGGCTGCGCGGTGTCGTGATACGAAGTGACGGTGATCGCGTCGACGCCCGCGCGCTCGAGCATGCCGGCGACGGCGAGCGCGTCCTCGAGCGTGGTGCCCACCGCTTTGCCGTGCTCCGCGGAGTCGAGCTTCATCCAGAGCGGGAAGTCCGCGCCGACGGCCGCGCGAATCGCAGCGACGACTTCGAGCATGAAGCGCGCGCGGTTCTCGAGTGAGCCGCCGTATTCGTCCGTGCGCGTGTTCGACGACGGCGAGAGGAACGACGAGATCAGGTAGCCGTGACCGCCGTGCACTTCGCAGCCGTCGAAGCCCGCCTCGCGCGCTCGGCGCGCGGCCGCGCCGAACTGCGATGCAACGAGCGCGATGTTGCTCTTCTCGAGCACGTTCACGCGCGGCATCGATCCACCTGCGAACGCGGCGAGCTCTTCACGAAGAAAGTAGGCGACGAACTCCGCCGAGGTCGCCTTCGGGGGCGAAGGCGCCCACAGCGGGTGGCCGTCGAGCGCGGCGTAGCCGGCGACCAGACCGCCGTGATGGAGCTGCGCCGCGATCTTCGCTCCGTGCGCATGCACCGCCTTCGCGACGCGGCGCAGGCCCGGCAAGAAACGATCGTCCGAGATCGCGAGTTGGTTCGGGATCACCGCGCCGACCGGCCACGCGACGCCGGTGACTCCCATGAGCACGAGCCCCGCGCCGCCGCGCGCTTGCTCTTCGTGGTACGCGACGATGCGGTCGCCCGCGCTGCCGTCGTCCTCGGCGAGGCACACGCCCATCGACGTGACGATGATGCGGTTGCGCAGCTCGAGCCGGCCGATGCGGCCCGGCGACATCAGCTTCGAGTAGGCGGCACCCATCGCGTCTCTCCTCTCGAGCGCAGCGCCGGTCTACCACACGCGCCGCGATGGCAGCGCCTCGGCGAGCGCGGAATCATGGCCCGAGCAAGGAGGCCGCCATGAAAATCGGCTGCGTGTTTCCCACCTGCGAGATCGGCAACGACCCCATCGCGATTCGCGACTTCGCGCAGGCCGCCGAGGCGCTCGGCTACTCGCACCTGATCACGTACGACCACGTGCTCGGCGCCGTGCACGCGGGCCGCGAGCCGAAGCTCGGCGGGCCCTACACGGAGCAGAATGCGTTTCACGAGCCGTTAGTGCTGTTCGGCTACCTCGCGGCGCTCACCAAGAAGCTCGAGCTGGTGACGGGCGTGATCATCCTCCCGCAGCGCCAGACCGCGCTCGTGGCGAAGCAATGCGCGGAGCTCGCGATCTTGTCGGGCAACCGCCTGAAGCTCGGCGTCGGCACGGGCTGGAACTACGTGGAGTACGAGGCGCTCAACGAGAGCTTCGCCACGCGCGGCAAGCGCTTCGACGAGCAGGTGGAGTTGTTACGGAAGCTCTGGGCGACGCCGGTGCTCGACTATCAGGGCCGCTACCACCGCGTCGACCGCGCGGGAATTCTGCCGCTGCCGACGAAGCCGATCCCGATCTGGTTCGGCGGCTTCTCCGCTCCCGCGCTGAAGCGCGCCGCGCGCACCGGCGACGGTTTCCTGTTTGGCGCCGCGAACGCGACGATGCTGAACTTCAACACGCAGCTGCGCGCCGAGCTCGAGAAGACCGGGCGCGCGAAGGGCTTCGAGATCGACGCGATCGTCGGTTACGGCGACGGGCCCGACGGCTGGCGCAAGAGCGCGGAGACCTGGAAGGCCGCGGGCGCGACGCACTTCTCGATGCGCGCGATGAGCACCGGCGCCTCGCTGATCGGCGACAAGGATCCGGGCTTCACCTCGCCGCAGCAGCACATCGATGCGCTCGCGAAGTTCATGGCGGTGGTAAAGGACGTCTAGCCAGCGCAGCGCGCAGCGAGGCGAAGCCGCGCGACGATCAGGAGATCGGAAGAACGTCCGGCGACCAGATGTCCTGGTCTTGGCCGTAACACCCGCCCGCAAAGTCCCAGTGCGTGAGGCTCATCCACGCGAACATCGCGGGCGTCGCCTGATTGGCGAAGCGGTTCACGGTGACGCCGCTCGCGCGCAGCTCGCGGCCGAGCGCGTCGCGCGCCTCGAGCACGACCCGCGCCGGCCAGGCGTGTCCATCGCGCTCGATCGTGCGCGTGCCGGCGACGAGCCCGGACTTCTCGCCGTCGCGCACCAGGTAGCCCGTGACGATCGGCTGTACGTCGCCGCGGCCGCCGAGGCCGGGCGACGCGATCGCCATCGCGAGAAAGTTCTCGCGCTCGCTCGCGATGCCGTAGCTGTAAGCGGCGCGCGTCGGGCGGTCGTCGCGGCGCACGCTCCAGCTGCGGTCGCGCATGTCGGCGTGATCGATCGCGATGCGGCGCCCGCGCAGCGTGATCTCGCCGCGCACGCGGCAGGGCTGGTCGATGTGTCCGTGGCCGTCGCGCACGCCCGCCTCGTGTGCAGGAATCAGTCCCTCGTACTCGAGCTCGGCGCGCAGCGAGTCGGCGTCCTGATAACTCACGCGGTAACGGCGCAGCGGCTCGAGCACCTCGTAGCGCAGGCCGGCGAGCTCGAGTCGATCGAGGTTCGTGAGCGGGAGCGGCAGGTGCCAGCTCGCGCGGTGGTAGAGCACGCGCCACGGCTCGTGCGCGGTGTGGTCCCACACCGTGACGGCGAGCGAGACGACGCCTTGGTTCGGGCGGAAGAGGGGATAGAAGCAGCCCGACATTCGCTCTTCCGGGTGGGCGAAGGAGAACCAGCAGGTTTCGCTCCACCAGGGGTCGTTCGATGCGGGGGAGTGGAAGCGATCGTCGTCGGGCGTGAGCACGCGGCCTCCGCTGGCTTGTTATGGGTTCGTCACAACTGGAATGTCCGCGAGCGGTCGCTTCGCGAGGTTCGCGACCATCGGCCAGAGCACGAGGCGCGCTTCGCCCACGCGCGCCAGCCACGCGAGCCACGCGGCGTCTTCGCTCGCGGGTGCGGCGGCAGTGAGCGCGTCGACTGCGAGGCGCCCTTCCGTGAGCGAGGTCGGCGCGCGGCCCGACCGCTCGCGCAGCGCCTCGCGCTCCGCAGCGTTCGCGGTCTCGCCGAAGCGCGCGAGCGCGGCGGCGTGCATCGCGAGCAGCAACGCGCCCCGCGCGCGGCGCTGCGCCTCGCCCGTGAGCGCGGGCATGAGCACCGTCGCGATGTCGCTCACGAGTGCGTCCATCGCTTCCGCGCTGTCGCGATCACTCGCAGCAGGCGCCGGCGCGAACGCCGGCAGCGCGATGCCCGCGAGCTGCGCGAGTGCGCGAGGGAGCAGCGCGTCGACGAGTGCGATGAGTGAGAAGTACACCGAGCGGTCGAGGGACTTCGCGCCGTTGTCGAGCGCCGCGAGACACGAGACGAGCCAGCGCAGCATCACGAAGGCGCGGTAGTAGGCGACGCGCGCAGGACTCACCGGCCACCCGGTGCGCGAGGACCAGCGCGCGAGCTGCGCGCCGAGATCGCCGATGTCGGCCTGCATGTGATGGCCGCGGAAGGCGAGCCAGCCGAGATCGTCCATCGGGTCGCCGACGTGCGCGAACTCCCAGTCGAGCAGGGCCGTCACGCGCGCGCCGTCGTGGAGGAAGTTGCCGGGGCCCACGTCCCCGTGACACAGGACGGTGTCGCTCGCTTCGGGCGCATTGCGCTCCAGCCACGCGAACGCGAAGCGCGCGAGCGGCGCCGGCCGCTTCACGCGCGACTCGAAGATGCGACGCCAGAGCGCAAGCTCGTTCAGGGCGTGATCTCGTGGCGCACGCGGGCGCGCGAAGCCCGGCAGCTCGAGCTTCCGGGCATCGACGAGGTGCAGCTCGGCGAGCGACTCGGCGAAATCCAGCATCAGCGCCGCGCGCTGCTCGGAGCTGAGCGCATCGAGCTCGGGCGAGCCGCCCGCGCGCTCGACGAGCAGCGCATCGTCGCGCGATGCGATCAGCGCCGGGATGCGCACGCGCGCGCCGCGCAGCGCGCGATACGCCGCGGCTTCGCGCGCGAGCGAGAGCTCCGTGCCCGCGACGGGGCCGTCGCCCGTGTCGAGGCGCAGCACGACCTCCCGCTGCGCGGTGCGCACGAGCCACGTCGCGCGCGAAGCGCCGGCGCCGACGCGCTCCGTGCTCGCGAGCGGCGCGCGCAGCTCGGCCTCGATCCACGCTCGCAGCTCGTCGGGCAGCGACATCGCTCGGCACGATAGATGCGAGCGCGTGCGGCTTGCGACTCACGCGCGCTGCGCGGCACCGTGCTCGCCTTCGACAGGAGAGACGCGTGACCGAGGCCGCACACTGGCGCCGCTGCAGCGCATGCAAAACGTCGATCGCGCTCGGGGCGATTCATCAGGTGTGCAGCGTTTCCACGTGCAATCGCCCGCGCACGGGCCTCGTGTTCTGTTCCGTGAGTTGTTGGGAGGTGCACCTCCCCGACGCCAATCACCGAGAGGCGTGGGCGGTCGAGAAGCGCGCGCCTGCATCGCTCGATCCGGACGCGAACGCGTCGCCCGGCGGGCAGCGCCGCCTCGTGCGGCCCGCCGCTGCGGCGCCCGCGAAGCCCGCGGCGCCGGAGGAAGTGCTGATCATCGCGAGCCGCCTCAAGGACTACGTGCGCGCGAAGGCGGGGTACAACACGAGCGACAAGGTGCTCGAGCCGCTCTCGGAGATCGTGCGCCGCGTGTGCGATCAGGCGATCGAGAACGCGCGCCGCGACGGCCGCATGACGGTGCTCGATCGCGACATTCCCGAGGTGTGATCCGGTTCATATCGAACGGGGCGTTTTGCGCGCAGCTTCGAGTGCGAGAAGAGAGGCGAGATGCCCGTCGAGGTTGCCGGCGCCACGAAGAGGATCGGACTCGCGCTCTCCGGGGGCGGCTTTCGCGCGGCTGCGTTCCATCTGGGCGTGTTCCGAAGGCTGCTCGCGCTCGGCCTGCTCTGGAAGCTGGATCGCCTCAGCTGCGTGAGCGGGGGCAGCATCGCCGGCGCATTCCTCGCCCTTCACTGGGGCGACGCCGCGGCTCTCGACGAGCTCGACGAGTTTCTCGCGTCCGAGTCGCTCGCAGGGAAGGCGTTCTTCTTCGGGCTGTTCGATCCACTTGATTCGCGGCTCGACAAGCTCGCCGGCATGTACGACGCGCATCTGTTCCGCAAGGCGAGACTCGGAGCGCTTCGCGCCGGGCCGACGCTTCACCTCAACGCGACGAACCTCGCCACCGGTAATCGCTTCGCCTTCGTGTGCGGGGCGAACCGCGATTCGGTGATGGGCGATCACGAGACCGGCTACGCAGCAGCCGACGACTTCTCGCTGGCGCGCGCCGTCGCGGCCTCGTCCGCGTTCCCCCCGGTATTCGCACCGATGAAGATCAAGCACGACGTGTTCTCGAATGCGGGTTTCGAGTTCGTCTCGCTCACGGATGGCGGCGTTTACGACAACCTCGGCGTCAACCCGTTGTTGCGATGGGGAACCAGGAGCGAAGAGGAGAAAGCCAAGGATCTCGACTACGCGATCGTGAGCGATGCCGGGAAGCCGTTCGACCTGGACGAGACGCCGACGCGCTTCGGCTCGAAGACGGTGTTCAAGTCGATCGACATCCTGATGGAACAGGTGCGCGGGATGCAGTTCAGCCGGCTACGCCTGCAGCACGCGGCGAACGGAAGGCCGCAGCCGATGTGGTTTTCGATCGACAGCAACGTGGACCCGAGCAAGAAGGCACATGACGCCGACGCGATTGCGGCCTCCAAGATCAAGACCAACTTGAAGAAGCTCTCGGACGCGGATCGAGCCTTGCTTGCGCGCCACGGCGGCAACCTCGTCGAAGCGCGCATTCGCGCATGGGCGCCTGATCTCATCCGCTGACCCGCGCCGAGCGCCGCCGCGCGGGGCGTTGTGCCAGAATGCTTCGCCTTGCTTGGAGGGCGGGCAGTGGCCGGCGTGCGCAGCAAAGGTGGGCTCGAGGGGAAGGCCGTACTTGTTACGGGTGGCGGCACCGGGATCGGGCGCGCCTGCGCGGCGCAGCTCGCGGCGGACGGCGCGGCGGTCACGATCGTGGGCCGCACCGCGAGCAAGCTCGAGGACGCGGCGAAGCGAATCGAGGCGGTCGCGGCGTTCGGCGGCAGCGTGCGCTTCGCGACTGCGGACGTGACGAGCGAAGACGACGTGCAGCGCGCGCTCGCGAAGACGCTGGAAGCGACCGGCAAGCTCGACGGTGTCGTCGCGAACGCGGGCGGCGGCGGCGCGCTGATGCCGCTGCACCTCCAGGACACGAAGGAGTTCCTGCGCGTGCTGCACTTGAACGTGCTGAGCACGTTCCTGTGCGTGAAGCACGCGGTGCCGCTGATGGTCGCTGCGGGCGGCGGCTCGTTCGTCGGCATGTCCTCGATCGCCGGCGGCCAGACGCATCCGTACTTCGGCGCCTACACCGCGGGCAAAGCGGGCGTCGAGGCGCTGATGCGCAACGCCGCCGACGAGTTCGGCCAGAGCGGGCTGCGCTTCAACGCGGTGCGCCCCGGCTTCATCTCGACCGAGATCATGGAAGGCGTGCCGCGCAGCAGCGCGACGTATCAGAGCTACATCGAGAACACGCCGATGAACGACGTCGGCGAACCCGAGCAGGTCGGCGAGCTCGTGCGCTTCTTGATCGGCCCCGAGTCGAGCTGGGTGACGGGACAAATCATCCACGTCGACGGCGGGCACGGCCTCCGGCGCGGCCCGAACTTCGGCCACTTCATCGCGCCCGTTCTCGGTGAAGCGGCGATGCGCGGCAACCTGCCCGGGAGGAAGTAGGCGGTGTCGGAGCAGGTTCGGCTCGGCGTGCGCGCGAGACTCACGGGCCCCGGGGGCCCGTTCGAGATCGTCGAAGAGGACGTGCTCGGCGAGCGAATGCGCGTGTTCAAGAACCGCCCGCGCTCGCTCCGCGACTTGTTACGGGCGTCGGCAGCGCACGGCGACAAGGAGTACCTCGTCCACGACGCGCGGCGCATCACGTACGCGCAGCACCTCGCGCACGTGGCGAGCGTCGCGGCGGCGCTGCGCGAGCGGTACGGCATCGCGCGCGGCGACCGCGTGGCGATTCTCGCCGCGAACTGTGCGGAGTGGCCCCTCGCGTTCTGGGCGACGGTGAGCCTCGGCGGCATCGTCGCCGCGCTGAACGGCTGGTGGACGCCGGACGAGATCGCGTACGGCGTGTCGGACAGCGCGCCCAAGCTGCTGATCGGCGATCGCGCGCGGCTCGCGCGGGCACGCGGCCTCGGGCTCGAGATCCCCGTCGTCGAGATCGAGTCGCAGTTCGAGGAGTTGTTACGGCACGCGCCCGGCGCGGCGCTGCCGGAGGAGCCGATCGCCGAGGACGACGCCGCGGTGATCCTCTACACGAGCGGCACCACGGGGCGTCCGAAGGGCGCCGTCGGCTCGCATCGCGGAATCGCCGGCTTCGTCTCGACCGCCACCTACTCGGGCGCAGAGAATGCGGTGACCGACATGACTCTCGCCGGCGGCGGCGCGCCGGCGGCGGCGCCGAAGCAGGGCGTGACGCTCGCGATGTCTCCGATGTTCCACCTGTCGGGGCTCTACGCGACGATCGTGCTGCAGCTCGCGCTCGGCGGGAAGCTCGTGATGCGCTCCGGACGCTTCGACGAGGCGGAGACGATTCGCCTGATGGCGCGAGAGCGCGTCACGACGTTCGCCGCGCTCGGCTCGATGGGCCCGCGCATCGCGCGCCACCCGGAGCTCGCTCGGCACGACCTCTCGTGCGTCGAGAACGTCGGCTTCGGCGGCGCGCCGGTGAGCCCCGCCGTGCAGGAGTTGTTACGCGCCGCGTTCCCGAACGCGAGCTCGCAGCAGGGCATCGGCTACGGAAGCAGCGAGAGCGTCTCCGCGCCGACGACGATCCGCGGCGCCGAGTACGTGCGGCATCCCACCTCCGCCGGGCGCGTGATCCCCACGCACGAGCTCGAGATCCGAGACGAGCATGGGAAGGCGCTGCCCGAGGGCGTCGAGGGCGAGATCCACATCCGCAGCCCGTACCTGATGCTCGGTTATTGGGGAAAGCCGGACGCGACCGCGAAGACGATCAAGCCGGGCCGCTGGCTCGCGACCGGCGACATCGGCCGCTTCGAGAACGGGCTCCTCTACATCAACTCGCGCGCGCGCGACATGATCCTGCGCAACGCCGAGAACGTGTACCCCGTCGAGATCGAGTATCGGCTCGAGCAGCACGCCCTCGTGCGCGAGGCGGCGGTGTTCGGAGTCGACCACGAGGAGTGGGGCCAAGCGGTGAAGGCGGTCGTGGTGCCGGAAGCCGACGCCACGCTCGACAGCGCCGAGCTCGCGCGCTGGTGCGGCGAGACGCTCGCGGCATACAAGGTGCCGACGGCGTGGGAGGTGCGCAGCGAGCCACTGCCGCGCAACCCGAGCGGCAAGGTGCTGAAAGATGTCCTGCGCGGCGGCACGAACTCGTTCATGGAGGGCTAACCTGCGAGCCGGCGATGGGCCATCGCCGAGATTTGCCGAGGAAATCGTGAAGGCGTTACGCCGGCTGGCGCCGCTGCTGCTCGACGAGCCCGACCAACAACGCCTCGCGTTCAACGTCCGTCGCATCTGCATCTCGAACGGCCTCGCGCTTCTGGTCTGGGCATTGGTCGCGGCTGCCGTGCTTCAGCGTCCCCGCAACGCGTTGCTCGGCGGCGTCGCTGCAGCGGGCTTGTTTGGCCTCGCTGCGCTCGCTCGCAGCCGGCCAATCGGCGCCGGCGCTGGCGTTTCCGCGTGGATCTGGACGATGGGTCTGCTCAGTCAGCTCGCCGCGGGCGGCATGGCGGCGATCTCGACGGCGCCGTACCTGATCGCGATCGCGTCTGCCGGGCTTCTACTCGGCATTCGCCCTGCGATCCTCACGAGTCTGCTCACGGCGGTCGTCAGCGGCGGCGCCGCCTTGGCGGGCGAAGCGGGCATGCTCTCGTCGCTTCTCCCGCCGACGACTCGAGTCGGCATGTGGTGGTTCTCGCTGACGGGGATCGTCGCGATGCCGATCCTGATGAGCGAGGTCCTGACGCGCATGCGCGCGACGTTGCACCAGGTGCAAGGCGTGGAGCGCCGCTATCGCCTCGTCGCGGAGAACTCGCGCGACTTGATCTGGCTGATCGAGAACGGAGAGCTTCGCTACGTGAGTCCCGCCTCGGAGCGATTGCTCGGATTCACGCCGGAAGAGCAGATCGCTCGCGGAGTGAGTCGACTCTTCCTGACTCCTGATTCCGCGCAGATCGCGCAGAGCGCGTTCGCACGCGCGGTTTCCGACGGTGAGCGCTTCATACGCTACGAGGCCGAGCACGTCCGGAAGGACGGCAGCACCGTGATGTGCGAGGTGGACGTCAGCTTGATTCGGGACTCGGGTGGTGACGTTCGTGCCGTGCTCGGAGTGACACGCGACATCAGTGAGCGGCGGCGGGCGGAGCGGGACCGCGAGTTGCTTTCCGCCGAGCTCATCCAAGCACAGAAGATGGAAGTCGTCGGACGCTTTGCGGCCTGCGTCGCGCACGATCTCAACAACCAGCTGACCGTGATTCTCGGCAGCATCGAGGTGATGGCGGATCTTCCCCAACACCTGCGCGCCGAGGCGCACAAGGACATCGAGGAGGCAGCGCAAAGCGCCGCCGCGCTCACGCGCCAGCTCCAGCTCTTCAGCCGGCGTGGCCACCGCACGCCGACTCGATTCGACTTGAACGGGATGGTCCGGCGCCTGCAGCGCACGCTCGCGCGCATCCTCGGAGTCGACATCGAGGTCGTGGTCGGCCTTGCGCCCGTTCCTGCGGTCGTGTTCGCCGACGAACAGCAAGTCGAACAGGCGTTGCTGAACCTCGTGATGAACGCGCGTGATGCGATGCCTGCGGGCGGGCGACTCGGGATCGACGTGGCGGCCGTCGAGAGCCCGAGTGCGTGCTGGCGACTGAGCGTCTCGGACACGGGCACGGGGATCGACGAAGCTTCCAAGCCGCACGTGTTCGAGGCGTTCTTCACGACGAAACCCCCCGAGCTCGGGACCGGCTTGGGTCTCTCGATGGTTCGACGGGTCGTGGAGGAGAGTGGCGGGCGAGTGAGTTTCGAGAGCGCGCTCGGAAAAGGGACGACGTTCCACGTCGATCTTCCGCGACACCTGGGATCGGCGTCGGAGGCGCGCGACGAAGAGGCGGACGATTCGTCGAAGGGCGAACAGGCGACGGTGCTCGTCGTCGACGACTCTGCGGAAGTGCGGGAGCTGCTCACCCGAGCGATCTCTGCTGCCGGCCATCGCGTGCTGCAAGCGGCGAGCGCGGCGCAGGCCATCTCGCAGATTCGGGGGGATCCCCTGGACCTGCTCGTCACCGACATCGCGATGCCGGGGACGCGGGGGCCCCAGTTGGCCGCGCTGCTCCGCAGCAGTCGCCCGCGGCTGCGCGTCCTCTACGTCACCGGATATGCGTCCGACGACCTCGAGCTCGCTAAGGATCCGCTCTCGGCAGTGCTTTGGAAGCCGTTCGGGATGAAGCAACTGCGCAATGCGGTGCGCCGGGCGCTCGACGCTGCGGCAGACGAGAGACTCGAATGAGCGCCGAGCTCGTGAAGCTCTACTTCGACTACAAGAGCCCATTCGCCTATCTCGCCGCGGAGCCGGCCTTCGCGCTGCCGGCGAGTTATCAGGTTTCCGTGCGCTGGATCCCGTTCACGCTGCGCATCAAGGGCAAGGGCGAGCGCTCGCAGTACTCGGAATGGAAGGCGCGCTACTCGTACGTCGATGCCCGGCGCTGGGCGAATCGCCGCGGCGGTTTTCCGATTCGCGGGCCGAAGAAGGTCTACGACACCGCGCCCGCTCTGATCGGCGGCCTCTACGCGCAGCGCGCCGGCGTGTTCCGCGAGTACACGCTGCAGGCATACGCGCGCTTCTTCGATCATCGCCTCGAGCTCGACGTCGCGGACCAGATCGCAGCGCTCCTCGCCGAGTGCGGCGCGAGCGCCGACGATTACCGCGCGTTCCTCGCGGGCGAGGGCCCGAAGCTGCTCGACGCGTGCATCGAAGAAGCCCATGCCGATCACGTGTTCGGCGTGCCGCTGTTCTTCTTCCGCGGCGAGCCGTTCTGGGGCAACGACCGCATCCCGCTGCTCGAAGAACGCCTGCGCGAAGCCGGGCTGGCGCGCTGATGCCGAGCGATCTCCAGCTGCGCGTCGATCTGATCGAGACCGCGCGGGCGCTGCTGCGCGCGGGTCTCGTCGAAGGCACCGCGGGGAATCTCTCGGTGCGCAGCGAGCGCGGGCTCGTGCTGATGACGCCGACTTCGCTCGCGTACGAGACGATGACGCCCGACGACATCGCGCTCTGCGACCTCGCCGGCAACGTGCTCGAAGGCGCGCGCAAGCCGACCACCGAGAAGGCGCTCCACCTCGCCGTGCTGCGCGCGTACCCCGAGCTCGGCGCGGTGATCCACTCGCACGCGAAGTTCGCCTCGATGTTCGCCGTCGCGCGCCAGCCGATCCCTTGCGTGATCGAGGAGTTCCAGATCTACGTCGGCGGCGAAGTGCCCGTCGCCGATTACCGGCTCACGGGCTCCGACGCGCTCGGCGAAGAGTGCGCCCGTCATCTCGCCGAGCGCGCCGCGGTGCTGATGGCGAACCACGGCTTGCTCGCGGCCGGTCGCGATCTCGCGCAGGCGCATCACGTCACCGCGCTCGTGGAGCGCACGGCCGAGATCGTGGCGGGCGCGCGCTCGCTGGGGCGCGTGGAGCCGCTGCCGGCGGAGACGCTCGCGAGGTTCGCGCCGGTGTACTCGGCGCTGAGGAAGCGGCGGTGACGCCGAACGCCGACCTCGTCCGCACCCACGGCTACGCGATCGTGCGGGGCGCGCTCTCGGCGCACGAAGTCGCGGCGCTCTCGAGTGCGGTCGACCGCGCGCTCGCGGATTTCGCGATTCCGTTCGGCACGAACGAGTTCCTCGGCTTCCGCACGCGGCGCGTCTTCAACCTGCTCGCGCGCAGCGAGGCGTTCGAGGCGCTGCCGGTGCATGCGGCGCTGCTGCCGCTCGCGGAAGAGCTGTTAGGCCCGGACTGCTTGCTATCCTCGCTCACCGCGATCGAGATGAATCCCGGCGAAACGTCGCAGCCGCTGCACGCCGACGACGGCACCCTGCCGCTACCGCGCCCGCATCCGCCCTACACCTGCACCGCGATCGTCGCGCTCACGGACTTCACGGCGGAGAACGGTGCGACGCACTTCGTGCCGGGCTCGCACGAACGCGACCGTCGCCCGCGGCCGAGCGAGCGCGCCGAGACGCAGCAGGCGCTGATGCCCGCGGGCAGCGCGCTCGTCTACCACGGCTCGCTGTGGCACGGCGGCGGCGCCAACGACAGCGCTGCGCGGCGGCTCGCGATCATCGTGAACTACTGCGCCGGCTTTCTGCGCCAGGAGGAGTGTCAGCTGCTCGCAGTTCCGCGCGAGCGCGTCGCGAAGATGGCGCCGCGCCTGCAGGCGCTCGTCGGCTACTCCACGTACAAGGGGCTGCTCGGTCACGTCGACCAGCGCAGTCCGGCTGAGCTGGTGAACCCGAACGCCGCGACCGACATGGTGTGGCACCGCATGCGCGGCTGACGGCGGTCGCGGTTTTTTGCAACCCGAGCTTCATGTCGCGCTCACTTCCGCGGGCCGGCGCGCGGCGTAGCGGGGTATCTTGCGCGCTTCCCAGGAGCGCCGCTTTGCCCGCAGCCGACGAGAAACGCGATGGCGTGATTTTTCCGGGCCTCACGGCTTCCGCCATGCTGCACGGCCTGCTCACCAGCGCGAAGCTGCGCTTCAACGATGCGTTTCGCCCGCTCGTCTTCCCGCGCGAGTCGAGCGTGTTCAAGACGACCTACCCACACGTGGTCGAAGCGTTTGAGGCGGTGCGCGCGGCGTCGCCGGAGCGGCGCGAGATTGCGCGCTTTATCGTGGAGAAGAGCCACCGCTGGATCTTGTTGCGGGCGGACGGCGTCGAGCGGCCCCTCGCGGATGCGCTCTGGGAGCTGCCGGAGCCGGCGCCGCTGAAGACGCAGGCACTGCGCGGCCGTGGGCGCTGGGCGCCTTCGGTGCAGTGGGACGGGCGCCGCTGGGCGGGCAGCGAGCTCGGCGGGCTCGGCGAGGCGCTCGTGGCGCGCGACCTCGCGACACCCGCGGTGGCCGAGGCGCTCGCATGGATCGCCGCGAACGCGCTCGACGCGATGGGTCGCCTCGATCTCGGCTCGCGCCGCTTCGCGCTGATGGGCGCTGCCGCCGAGATCGCGCCGACGCGCTTTCTCCTCGAAGCGGGAGCCGAAGTGCTCTGGCTCGACGTCGCGCCGCCGCCGGAGAAGTGGCTCGGCGACGACTCGCTCTCGGGGCGAGTTGTTACGGGCGAGCGCCTCGGCGATCTGCTCGCGCAGCCGCGTGAGATCGCCGCGGCGATCGGCTCGTTCGCGTCTACGGGAGCGGTCGACTGCGGCCTGTTCGCCTACGCGCCGGGCGCGGGGCGCGAGTGGCGGCTCGCGAGCACGATGAACGCGATCGTCGACGCCGTCGGGCCCGAGCGTGTGCGGTCCGCCGCGCTCTACGTGTCGCCCACGCACCCGGCGGTGCTCTCGCAGCCCGAGCTGGCGATGGCGACGCGCCGAACGCTCGCGATGCCTGGCTGGCAGCGCGCGCTCGGCTCGCTGGGCTTGCTCGGCACGGCGGGCCAAACGCCCGAGGGCTCGGCGGCGCGCGTGCAGCGCTCGGTCGTACCGATTCAGGGCGCGAGTTATCAGGCCGCGCAGTACGTGGAGAAGGTGCTCGCGATGGAGCGCTGGGCGGCGTACGGCATCGCCGGCCGCGGGGGACAGGCCGCGCTCTCCGCGAACGTCGCGGGCATCACGCGCACGCACTCCCTCGAGCATCCGCTCTTTTCGGCGGCTTACCTCGGCTGCGGCACCTTCGGCGTCGAGACGTTCGCGCCCGAGACGACGCGGCCGCTGAACGCGCTGCTCCTGCTTCACGATCTGCTGAACCCGAAGGCGGCGGGTGCGCCGGGCGCGGAGCGCGCGCACGACATCCAGCGCGTGTTCGCGCAGCGCGTGCACGGCGGTTTGTACGGCCTGCCGTTCGACCTCCAGCCCATGCTCGTCGCGGCGGGGGTGATCGGCTTCGCCAAGAAGCCGGCGCTGCTCGCGGGGCTCCTCCGGAGCGGACCCAAGTAGGCCCAGTCCTGCGCGGGCGAGATCGAGTCCGCGCCGAGTTGCCGGCGGATTGCGCGCTCAAGCACCCCGCGAGCCGAGCCGACAAGGCGGGGCTGGGGGAAGCATGGGCGGCGGCTCGCGGTTTTCGTTGTTCTCACAGCGCTTCGATCGCGCCGTGCTCGCGGCCTACTTCCTCGGCGGCGTCGCCCCGATCGGCGCGCTCTTCTTCGTCGTGCGCGAGTTCGTGCTGCCGGGCTACGCCGTCGGTTCGCTAGGTCACGTCGCATGGATCGGCGGTGTCGCGTCGCTCGCGACGCTCTCGCTCGCGGTCTACTTCGCGCTGCGGCGTATCTCGGACACGACGCTCTCGCGGATGCGGGCCGACAACCAGCGCCTCGCGACGCTGCTCGCCGCCTCACGCGAGCTCGGCGCTGCGCGCGAACCGGACGCGATCCTCGCCAGCGCGAGCGCGCGTGCCCGCGAGTTCTCGGGCTCACCGCACGTCGCGCTGCTGATCGCCCAAGATTCGGAGAAGCCGCTCGAGCTTCGCCAAGCCGATGCCGCGTCGCGGAGCTGGTTCGATGCGAACGCAGCGGAGCTGACCGAGCTCGCCGGCGCTGGCGAGCTGAGCAGCACTGCCGCGGGCGCGCGGGCCACCGTGAGCATCCCGTTCCGCGTCTCTGCGCACGTTCGCGGCGCTCTGCTCGTCGAGGCGCCCACGACGGCGCTCGGCCACGAGGCGATCGACGCGCTCACGACGATCGCCGGCATGACGAGCGGCGCGCTGCAGCGCAGCGATCTCGAGGACGCGCAGCGCAACTTCTTCGCGCACGTGACGGAGCTGTTGGTGACTGCGCTCGACGGCCACGTCGTGGGGCGCCGCGGTCACGGCTCGAACGTGGCGCGCTTCGCGAATCGCCTCGCGCACGAGATCGGCCTCGACTCCTCGCGCAAAGAGCGGCTGCACTTCGCCGCGATGCTGCACGACATCGGCATGCTGAAGATCGATCCCGCGCGGCACCTCGACGCGAAGTCGGTGCGCGCGCATCCCGTCCTCGGCGCGCGCATGCTCTCCAGCATTCGCCTCTGGGAGCCGCTCACTCCGTTCGTCTTGCATCACCACGAGCACTGGGACGGAAGGGGCTACCCCGACGGCCGCGCCGGCGAGGCGATCCCGCTCGAAGCGCGCGTGCTCTCGCTCGCGGACGCGGTCGACGCGATGGCGCGCGCGGAGGGCCATCGCGCGGCCAAGAGTGCAGCGGAGATCGTCGAGGAGTTGAAGCGCTGTCGCGCGACGCAGTTTGATCCCGCGTTGGTAGATGCTTTCGTTGCTCTTGTGGATCGCGGAGAGTCGGGCCTCGACTGACGTGCGTCGCGATCGCCGGCGCGCGTCGGTGCATCGTGTTTGTGGCGGAGTTCGCGGCGCGCCGGCGATTTCTCCTGGTTTACTTCGCAAAGCGCTCCGAAGACTCCGCGCTTTGCTGCGCGCTTCGCTTGCGGTCTCGGCCGACCTGATTGGGTGGAGCGTTCGAGTTCGAGGATGGAACTGCGTTGGCTCGGCGCGGCAGGGCATCGGGGTGGTGCGAGTCGGGTTGTCGATCGCTCTCAGTCGTCGCTGAAGAATTGGGCGAGGTCGCCGGCGTTGCGTTTGGCGTCTTCGTAGCCGAGGGAGAGGAGGCGGCTGGTGAAGCTGCGGTCGAAGAGGACGTAGCTGAGCAAGTCGGACTCGAAGGGGTCGTCGCCGAGGTCGAAGGCGCGGCGCAACAAGCGGATTGCGGTGGGGGCGCGCTCGCCGCCGTCTTCGCCGTGGATGGCTTGGCCCGCGACGGTGCCCACTTCCTCCGAGGGGCGCAGCGTGTACTCGTCGATCACGCGCAGTGGGTGGCCGCGCTCGGCGATGACCGCTTCGTTCACGCGCGCCCACACTTCGTCGCCGGCGGCGCGGCGCACGCGGCGCACCACGTCGTTCAGCATGCGCAGGTGGGCGAGATCGTTCTCGACGTGATCGAGCACGAGTGTGTTGAGCACTTTGCCGAACATGAAGAGCGGGTTGCCGTAGCTCTCGAGTTGGCGCGCGGAGGCGTCGGCCTCGGGGCCCTCGGCGGGGCCGCGGCGCAGCGCGATCGTCATCACGCGGTCGGCGCCGAGCCTGAGGACCGGCGCGAGCGGCGTGTTCACGCGCAGCCCGCCGTCGGCATAATAAGTGGGTCAGATGCGCACGGCGGGGAACACGACCGGGATCGCGGCGGAGGCGAGCGCGTGCGCGGGCCCGAGCTTCGCGGGCCGCGCGATCATGGCGGGGTCGTGGCTCCAGGCTTCCTCGCGATAGCCGCGCGCGTCGTGGAAGACGACGGCGCGGCCCGTCGAGATCTGCGTGGCCGCGATGCATACGCCGTCGATGTGCTCCTCCGCGAGATTGCGGCGGATGCGCGGCCACGGAATCGCGTCGCGCACGAGGCGCTCGAGGTTGGCGGTGTTGAGGAGCCCGTACAGGCGATCCGGCGGCTCGCCCTCGCGGAGCGCCTTCGGCGCACGCAGCGCGCGCACTACGCGCCGCGGCAGCGCCACGACCTCGGAGAGCGCGGAGCCGAACAGCTCTGCGAACACCATCGACTCCCACACGCTGCGCAGCTGCGCGCCGCGCTCCGTGCCTTGGTCCGCGGTGGCGGCGACGAAGCTCGCGTGAATCGCGCCGACCGACGTGCCGCTCACGAGATCGACGCGCGGATCGTGCCCGAGCAGCTTCGGCAGCTCCTCGAACAGGAAGCACAACACGCCCGCTTCGTAGGCACCGCGCGCGCCTCCGCCCGACAGCACCAGCGCGCGCTTCAGCTTCCGTTTCTTCGCCACGCGCACAGCTTCCCCGACGCGCGCGGCCGGCGCGAGAGGCGAAGCGAGGTCAGGCGCTCGCGACGGCCGCGAGCTCGCGCCCGGGCGCCACGCCCGCGGCGCGCGGCGTCTGCTTCTTGTGCCCAGGCTTCGCCGCAAGCTCTGCGAACGCGGCACGCAGCGCGCGCACGATGGCGTGCAGGTCCGGCACGCGGTCCTCGTCGGCGTTGAGGCCGAAGCACAGCTTCCCGTCGTAGCTCGTGGCCGCGATCGTGAGGCCGACGTTCGCGATCAGCGGCGCCAACGCGAACATCGACTCCATGCGCGCGCCGCGCAGGTAGAGCGCGTGCTGCGGGCCGGGCACGTTCGTCACGACGAGGTTCTGTGCGCCCTGCGAGAGCGCCTGCAGGTCGATCGGCAACCACTCGTGCAGCGCGAGCAGGCTCTGAATGCCCGCCGAGACGTGCTGATCCTTCAGCTCGCGCGTTGCAGTGCGCACTTTGTGCAGCCGCTCGACCGGGTCGATCTCGCCGAGCGGCAGCTCGACCACCCACGACGAGACGAAGTTGCCGGCCTTCTCGCGCGTCTTCTCCTCGCGAATGTTCACCGGGCAGCTCGCGCGGAAGTCGAGCGCGCCCGGCTCGATGCCGCGCTCGTCGAAGAACGTGCGCAGCGCGCCCGCAACGACTGCCAGGACGAAGTCGTTGAGCGAGGCGCCGTGCGCGTGCGCGGCGTCCTTCGCCTCGGCGAGCGCGAAGCTCGTCCACTCCACGCTGCGGTGCGGGCCGATCTTGCCGTTGAGGGGCGTCTCTGACGCTGCGGCGAGCTTGAAGCGCGCCAGCGCGCCGAGCGCCCGCGTCCGCTCGCGCAGCTTCTCGCGCGTCTGCTCGCCGTCGCGGAGCGCATCGGCGGCGCCGCGCGCGAGGCGGAAGGGCAGCTTCGCCCAGTGCAGCCAGTCGTCGCGCTTCAGCTCGAACGCGCTCGGCGGCGTCTTCGCGATGAAGCGCGGCGCCTCGGGCAGCGGCGCTTCGGGATCGCGCGAGAGCAGCTGCGAGATCAGCTGCATCCCGCCCGCGCCGTCGAACATGCAGTGGTGCGCTTTCGTCACGAACGCGAAGCGCTTGCTACCGAGCTGATCTCCGCTCGCCTCCGGCTCACCGCGCGCTGCGCTTGCGAGTCCCTCGATCACCCAGCTCTCCCAGAGCGGCCGGCCGCGGTCGAGCGGCGTCTCGGCGATGTGCGACACGAGCCGCCGCAGCTGCGCCTCGGCGCCGGGGTGTGCCACCGCGACGTGCCGCAGGTGGTGGTCGAGCTGGAAGTGCTCGTCGTCGACCCACACCGCGCGCTGCGTGCCAGGAATGAACGCGAGCTTCTGGCGGTAGCGCGGCATGCGCGGCAAGGCGGCTGCGACGGCCTCGCGCACGGCGTTGAAGTCGACACCGTTCCCGCGCGCGAGCGGCCCGCACTCGAAGATCTGCACGCCGACGCCGTGCATCGGCAGTCGCTGCGACTCCCAGCGCAGGAAGTCGTTGTCTTGCGCCGACAACCGCGAGTACGCGTAGCGACTCATCGCGCCCACCTCCGCGAGGCACACGCAGCAATGGTCATGCCGGCTCGCGACCGAGCGGGGCGCAAGGCGCTGTCGCGCCGCGCCTCGCGACCCCGCGCTGCTGCCCCGCGAAGACACAGCGCCCGCCCGCGCGTGGCGACCGGGCGCTGGCCCTCGAGCTCGCGCGCTTGGCAGGGCGAAAACGGCGCGAGCTGTAAGTCATCGAGCGGAGACGCCCGCGAGGGCGCTCACCTCCTCGTCAACCCGAGGCCGGCGTGGCGGTTTCGCTTCTGCGACTGCCGGCGTGCTTCAGCTCGCGGGCGGCGGCGTGCTCTCGGCCGCGGTGGCAGGCGGCTCAGGGCCCTCGATCGCGCTGTCGTGACAGAAGCTCGCGCGCGGCGGCTGCGGCGCGAGCTCGCTCGCGACGCCTGCGTCGAGCCCAGCGCTCACGAGCAACTCGCGCAGGCCGACGGCAGCGAGGCGGTGTCCGGCTTCATTCCAGTGCGCGTTGTTCTCGATGTAGGTGCGCTCGATGCCTGCGTCGCGGAACGCGTCGGTAAGTGAAGGGCACGCTCGCGCGCGTCGCCCATTCCCTCAGAGCGGCGCGTCGGAGGCGGTCGTCGGGTGTGTCGCCTCGCCCGGGCAGGAACAGCGCGGCGAACCGAGAGCCGAGCGCGCGCGACGACTCGTGCATGCGCGCGAAGATCGCCTCGTTGATCGCGAGGAAGTTCTCGTCTCGCTGGGTGCGAAGCTGGACGTAGAGCTGCCAGAGCCGGGCGCGTCGCCAGCCGACCGGCGGCGCGAACGGCTCGTCGACCAGCTTCCCGTCGCGGACGGCGAACTTCGGCAGCGGGAAGCCCATGCCCGCGTAGTGCGGACTCGGGCGCACGAAGTCTTGGGTGTAGAGCGCGAGCACGACGTAGTCGGGATCGAGCGTCGGCCCGAGCGCTTCCAGCGCACGCAGCATCTCCGGCGCGCCCCAGCCTGTCTGCCCCACGCTGTCCACGCGGATCGAGGGCGTGACCTGCTGCGCCACGTCGGTGAAACGCTCGCTCACTTCGACGCCGGCGCCGAACACGAAAGAGTCGCCGAGCACGGTGACGCGCTTGCGCGAGTCGCGGGCGCCGAACTCGTGCGCACTGCGGAAGCCGTCCGAGTTGGAGATCACCTCGAGCAGCGGGCCGCCGGTCGTCGGGTAGCGGAGGCAGGTGCGAGCCGACGGGTAGAGCCGATAGCCCATGATCGGATCGGCCTTCACGAGGCCGGGCGAGCGCTCCACCGGCGGCCAATCGGGCGGCGTGTACTTCCCGATCACACGCAGCACGACCTCGGTCGAGAACAGCGCGACGAGGATGGCCACCAGCAGCAGCGCGAGATTCTTCACGCTGCGAGCTTAGAGCCTATCCGAAAACCGCCCAGGGTGTTAATGATTGACAAGCCGTGACCCTCCGACTGGCGACCGGGGGTGAAGTGTCTGCACGAGGGAAGGCTCACCGGGGCTGGCGGATTCCCGACGAGCTGTG